>DASQNL010000458.1:0-9915 GCA_035644995.1 Pyrinomonadaceae bacterium
GAGAGGGTGTCAGTCTCGTGAATAACTCTAGCGCGTGCGGTATTCCGGCAGACTCACGCTGCGGTTCAGACTCACGCCGAACTCCGTGCCCGACTTGACGATCGCCTGCTGCTCTTTCTCATAGAGCCTGCCGCCCGTGCCGAGCGCGCCGCCGATGAGTGCGCCGATCCCCGCGCCTTTGCCGCCACCGGCAATCGCACCGATGATTGCGCCCGTCGCCGCGCCGCCGCCGATAAAGACGATGTCGCGCTTCTCGTTCGACCTGCCTTGAACGGTGCTCTCGTTGTCGGCGTTGACGTTGTCATTGTCGCCCGACAAGCTCGACAGCGAGCCGTTGATGGCGTGCCTCACCCGGTTCGGCAGTTCCACCGTGTTGAAACTCACGGAGATCGTGCCCGGCGAACGTCGCTCCGCGCGTTTCACCGTCGTGACGCGTCCCCAAATCTTGCTGCCCGCCGGAATCACTTCCACGCCGTCGGCATAGACCGGATCAACCGTCGTGGTCGAGAAGCGGTCGCCGACGCGCGCCGCTCTGGAATTGAGTTCGTTGTCCATCCGGACGCGGATCGTCTGGTCTGCGCCGAGCGTGTAATACCTGATCGGCGGCGTAACGCTGCGCACGGCCACCGGCCGCTTGGCGCGCGGACGACGCCGCGTCTGCGCCGAAGCCGGAATCACCGTCGCGGCGACGATGGCAAAAAGTGCGATTAAACTCATGGCGCGTCGCGCCGAAATTTTGTTTGTTTTCATCATCAGTCTCTCCGAGCAAAGGCCGTTCACGCGCGCTGTCAAAACTCTTACCGCATCGTCGCGCCGGCCGTCGTGGATAACTTTAGCAATGAGCGTGCCACTGTCGCCCCGATCCGCTCCGCGCGAAAAAACGGTCGAAACGGCTGCATTTTCGTATTGCGGGCAAACTAGTGAGATGTTGGGAGCGGCTCGCTTCGACGAAGTGCGGGAGGGCGCGTGCATTTTGCACCATATCGTATGAGGCGAATTTTAGCACGGGTCAAGGCGCGCTTTTTATGATATACAAGGCTACGCTTAATTATGTTTCCCGGCTCGCCGTAATCAAATTCAGCGAATGAAAGAGGAGAAATTTTATGAGCACCACAGAGAGTGCGACGGCCACGGCCGCCGCCGTGTCGCTCCCGCGCATCAACGAACCAGCCCCCGACTTTGAAGCGAAGTCCACACAGGGCATGTTGAAACTCGCGGACTTCAAAGGCAATTGGGTCGTGCTGTTTTCGCACCCGGCGGATTTCACGCCCGTCTGTTCCACCGAGTTCATCGAATTTGCGCGCCGCGGCGAAGAGTTTAAAAAGCGCGGCGTCAAACTCGTCGGACTCTCCGTGGATTCCATCCCCGCGCACATCGCCTGGATCAGGAGCATCGAGTCGCATTTTCCCGACGTGAAGATCGACTTTCCGGTCATCGCCGACCTCGACACGAAGGTGGCGCAGAAGTACGGGCTGATCCACCCGTCGGCTTCGGAGACAGCCACCGTGCGCGCCGTCTTCGTCATAGATGACAAGGGCGTGATCCGCGCGCTCATCTATTACCCGATGTCGCTCGGACGCAACATAGACGAAATCCTGCGCGCCATTGACGGCCTCCAAACCGCCGATGCCAACGCCTGCGCCACGCCCGCCAACTGGAAGCCCGGCGAGCAGGTGATCGTGCCTCCGCCGCAGACCATCGCCGACGCCGAGAAGCGTCTGCAATCCGAGTACGACGTGACGGATTGGTACTTCGCCAAGCGCACGTTGGACAAGTCTTAGTTTGAATTGATTCGTTTGACACAGTTTGCGAGGAGGCCGAACAGCTTTATGGAAGAGATCACTGCGAAGGAACTCAAGGAGCGTCTGGACAGGGGCGACGACCTCCAGATCATAGACGTGCGCGAGCCGGACGAGTATGAGACGGCGCGGCTCGAAGGTGCGAAGCTGATCCCGCTCGGGCAAGTCGTGAACCGGATGGACGAGATCGACGCGACGCGCGAGACAGTCGTGCATTGCAAACTCGGCGGGCGCAGCGCGAAGGCCATCGAGGCATTGACCCGCGCGGGTTTCGCGGGGCGGCTGTCGAATCTCAAAGGCGGCCTCCGCGTGTTTGAGAATGTCGCGCTCCGAAGCGTCTAGGCGGATTGGCCTTGCGCCTGATCATCTCCGAGGCGGGTCGTGAGCAGTTGTTTGCCTTGTTCGGCGCGCTTGGTGTTCTGGTCGCGCACTTCGCGGAAGAACTGCGCGAGTTCCGTGTCGCCGCTCGTTTCGGCGTCGGTGATGTATTTCTCGTAAGTCTCCGCGCCTTGCAGGGCATGATAAATGATGCTGAACAAGTTATAGAGCGTATCTTGCGTGCCCGTGTTGGCTTTGGCTGTCATAGGACTCTCCTGATTTCAATTCTTCGAGCAGATTTTTTATCCGTTGGGGGTGTTTGGGAACGCGTGGATTGTAGGGACGCCGCGCGCCAAAGGTCAAGCGCGTGCCGCCGGGCGTCAATCGAGGAGCGCGTTAAACGAACACTTCCGTGCGCCCGCGCGAGAAATCATGCACGGTGACGGCGCGTGTGATGGCGGCGGCCATCTTCGCCCCGCCGCGCGCGGACGGCTCAATCGGATTGGCGTAGTCGCGGTCGTCGTTGCAGATGAGTCGGAGGTCGATGAGCGGGAGGCCGCGCGCGAAGGCGGCGCGGATGATCGCGTCGTTGAAGATGCAGAGGGCTGTGACGGCCAACTTTTGCATCCGCGCTTCGGCGAAACGCGGGTTGTAGATCGTGCAGACGGCGGTGGGCAGACGACGGCCGAGGAGTTCGTCGAGCATCAGCCGATATTCGCGCTCGAAGTCGTCGCCGACGCGTGCGAGCATGGCGAGGGCTTCGGCCATCGAGCGCGCCGGGTCTTCGAGCAGGCGCGAGTGGGCGAGCGCGTCGTTGCCGCCGACGCTCAAGACGAGATGGGTAGCATCGGCGGGAAGTCTCTGCGCCTGCGCGCGGATGTTGCGCATCACGCTGCCGTCAACCGCGAGCAGGGTGGCCTGCCAGCCGCGCGGCAGTTGTTCCTGAAGTTGCCGCGCCACGTTGGGTTCGCCCCTCCCCACGTAGGCCGCGTTGTCGAATATCGAATCGCCGAGAAGTATCGCGTGTCCCACCTGTTTTCACCCCGGTTCGTAAAATGACGCGAAAGACATGCGCTCTCCAAAACGTGCAACGGGTCGTGTAGAATAGCGCACGGCCAAAAGCATCTTTGATGACTTTAAAATCTAACGGGGCGAGTTGCAATGGCGCGCCTCGCCGCGAGTGCGGAAACTTGAGCGCGAGGGCGCAAATGCGAGTAGGTGAACAATGGAGCTGGAAGTTTATCAACGGAAGCGCGACTTCCGGCGGACGCCGGAGCCGAAGGGCAAAGTGTCGAAGCGGCATTTACGCCGGTTCGTCGTGCAGGAGCACCACGCGGAGAAGTTGCATTTCGACTTTCGGTTGGAGATGGGCGGCGTGCTCAAGTCTTGGTCGATTCCGCGCGGGCCGTCGCTCGACCCGGCGGAGAAGCGTCTGGCCGTGCCGACCGAAGATCACCCGGTTGAATATTTGAAGTTTGAAGGGCGCATCCCGGAAGGGAATTACGGCGCGGGCGAACACATGAAGTGGGACGGGGGCGCTTATGAACTCGTCGGCGAGCGAAGCGCGCTCGAACAATACGAGGCGGGGCGTTTGAAGTTTCGCTTGCTGGGCGAAAAGCTGCGCGGTGAATTCAGCCTGATCCGGATGGGGCATTGGAAAGGACAATGGCTGCTCATCAAGAGCCAAGACGAATTCGCCGCGCCGGGTTGGGAACTGCAACTGCGCCGGCCGGAAGATGAGCGGGGCGCGGAGTGGTTGCGGGAGCGGGGCGGGAAGAAAGCGAAGCGCGCGGCGGCGGCGGCCGAACACAAGCCGGTCAGGCGCATCGCGCCGCCGGAAAATGTCGAGACGCTGCCGGCGCACACAGTTTTCGCGCGTAAGAAATTGAGCGGCAGCGTCAACGTCGAGATTGACGGCGCGGTCGTCGCGCTCACGAACCTCGACAAAGTTTACTGGCCTGACGAAGGCTACACGAAGGGCGACCTCGTCAGGTACTACTACGAGATCGCGCCGCATCTTTCGCCCTATCTGCTAGGCCGCCCGCTGATCATGAAGCGTTACCCGGCGGGCATCGGCGGCAAATCCTTTCACCAGCACGACGTGAACGAGGCTCCTGAATTCATCGAGACCGCCGCGATTGAGGTTGAAGAGGGACGCGAGGTTGACTACATCATCGGCGGCGCGCGGGCGGCGCAAGTGTACATGGCGAACCTCGGCGCGATAGAGCGTCACCCGTGGCATTCGCGCCGGAAGCAACTCGAACGCCCCGATTGGATCGTCTTCGATCTCGATCCCGAAAACGTGGACTTCACGACGGTCTGCGACGTGGCGGTGAGCACGCGCGAGATTCTGAAAGGTCTGGGTCTTGAGTCGTATGTCAAGACTTCCGGCTCGCGCGGGCTGCATCTTTACGTGCCCATCGCGGCCGGGCACGACTACGGCGCGGCGGCGCGTTTCGCCGAACTCGTGGCCGGGCGTGTCGTCGGCGACAACCCGGAGGTTGCCACCGTCGAACGCTCTTTGAAGAAACGCAAACGCGCGCGCATCTACATTGATCACATGCAGAACGCGCGGGGCAAGTCCGTCGTCGCTCCCTACTCGGTGCGGCCGAAGCCGGGCGCGCCCGTCTCCGCGCCGCTCACCTGGGAAGAGGTGGAGCGCAAAAAAATTCGCCCGCAGGATTTCACCATCAAGAACATCATGGGGCGTCTGGCGCGCAAGGGCGATTTGTTCGAGCCGGCGCTCGGCGGCGGGCAAAACTTGAGCGCGGCGTTGCGCAAACTCGAAAGCCGTTAGCGTCCCGGCTGAAAGCGAAGTTGAAACGACGACGGCGGCGAGAGACTTTCGTTTCTCGCCGCCGCCGTCGTTATCAACTACCTGTTGTTATTTACCGTCTCCGGGCGGCGGCTCCTCTAAGTCGGGCGGGGTTTCGAGCGCCACTCTGACCTGGGACACGGAGAGGTTGTCCTCTTTACGAAGTTCCTCCGTGTAACTCGTGACCTCGGTATTGCTGCTACACACTTCGCCTTCCTTGACCTCGCGGCTCACGTCGTAGTAGGCGTAGAACACAGCCCTCTCGTCCAACTGCATGCCCTTCGTGCTGCAATAGATTCTGCCGACGCCGCCGCGCACGGGCAGACGGCAATCGAAGAACGCCCCCGACGCTTGCTTGAAGGCGACGAACGTCATGTTGGACGGCACTTCGGTGACGAACTCGATCCCCTCGGCCGCGTCCGGCCCGGGGTTGCTGATTTGCAGCATGTACTCAACTCTCTGACCCGCGAAGACTGTCTCCGGGCCGTCCTTGAAGATCGAGAGATCGGTGGTATAGCTGTACGCCCGGCGCACGACAAACCTCGCATTGGCATAGCGGGATGAGTCAACGTCGAGGGTCGTCACATACCACGTCCCGGCGGTCGCGCCGCCGGGAATGGCGAAACGATCAAATTGCGGATCGGCCTTGATATTGGTTTGATCCATAATCTGGCGGTCGGGCGCGACCCACGAGAAGCGGCGGTAGCGATAGCCCCAATCGGACGCGAGGGGGAAGTTGCCGGCCTTCACGCAGACGACTTCGCCGGGATTAAAGACGGTTTTAGGGGTGGCGCAATCATCTGCGTAGACCGTGACAAACTCGCTCGCGCCTGCTTCTTCGAAGGCGGGCGCGGTGGAGGCTGAAATGGCCGTCGCAATGGTGGCAATAGTTAGTAAGAAGAGGGTGGCTGAGGTTCGTAAAAGTGAAAATGGAGGGGTGCGGCGCATGAAAATTCTCCCACTATTGTTGAAGAAGGACAGGGGAAACCCGCCTTCGGTCAGAGACGGTTGAAAAGCGAGGACACTTGCAAAGGCGTGGAATCCTACCTAAGCCGGGGCTGGAGGTCAAGGAAATGTGTAGAGATTCGTTTTGGATTCGATTAAGATGGAGAAAATCAACGTCGGCGGAACACTTTAACATCCGGCATCCGGGCGGCCGAGCGGGGAACAATGAGCAAAGATAAGGACGACGGGCGAGCAAACGGCGACGGCCAGGCGGCCGGCGACGCGAAGAAAGAGGGCGGCCAAAAAAGCGCGAGCCGCAAGACGGGCGCGAGCCGCAAGAGTGCGAGTAGCAAAAGCGCGGCGGCCGGTAAAGGCGCGAGCGCGCTCAGTAAAACTTCCGGCACGACGCGCGCCGTGGGTCGCAAGAAAGTGATCGACGACGGCATCGACCGCGAGACGATCCGGCAGCGTCCCCCGGAGTTGCCGTTGATGGAACACCACTGGGGCAAGTTGCTCTTTATGCACTGGCCGATCCCGGCCGAACGCCTGCGCTCGCTCGTCCCGCCGCAACTCACCATCGACACCTTCGACGGCGAGGCGTGGGTCGGCATCACGCCCTTCACGTTGTGGGACGTGCGGCTCAGTTTCACGCCGCCCGTGCCCTACCTCAGCGACTTTCACGAGTTGAACGTGCGCACTTACGTCCTCTACCGGGGCGTGCCCGGCGTCTGGTTCTTCTCGCTCAACACCAATAGCTCCATGACCGTCCTCGGCGCGCGCACCTTCTACTTCCTGCCCTATTTCAACTCCGACATCGATCTCCGGCAGGAAGGCGACATCATTCACTACCGCCTGCGGCGCGACGAGGCCGGACGCCCCGCCGCGTTCGACGCGTCTTGGGAGATCGGCAAGGAATTGCCCGAAGCCGAGCCGGGCACTTTGGAATTTTTCCTCACCGAGCGTTACTGTCTCTACTCCGCTTCCGGCGAGAGCATCTACCGCGCGCGCATCAATCACCGGCCGTGGCCGCTCAGGCAGGCCGCGCTCCTCTCATACGCTTCCGACATCGCCGAATCAGACTACCTGCCCAAGTTGAAAAGCAAGCCGCTCGTCCATTACGCGGAAGCCCTCGCGGTTGACGTGTGGCCGCCGGAAAAAGCCTGAGACAACTTCGCCAAGTAAATGAAGCGCGGGCGCATAAAATCTGTTCGGCATCGTACAGACTCTCTTGCCCCGCGTTCTTATAATCATCCGCGTTCCCTGTTGAATAATCTGTTGGATATTTCCGATGTCAGAGTCTCTCTTCTCACCGGATGGCGACGAGCCTGTCTTCAACTGCATACGCGGGCGGCAGTTCGGCGTGTTTTAAATTATTCGACGGGGAAACTTTCTCAGCCTGCGCAATTCGAGACCGCTGAGATATGAGCGGCGCATCGAGCCTTCGGCGTCCGGTGCGACCGCGGAACGAGCAAGGGGAGGGTGAGAAGGGTGATGTTTCGCGCGCCGCGGGACACACCCTTCTTTTTGACGCCCCCGAACATATTCGACGATTGAGGTGCTTGATGAAATTGGCGCACCCGAAGGGGCTGCTGTTCGTGATCGGCGGCGGCGAGGATAAAGAGGGCGACTGCACGATTCTCGCCGAATTCGTCAGGCTGGCGGGCGGCCGCCGCCGCGCGCGCCTCGTCGTGATGACGGTGGCGACGGATGAACCGGAAGAAGTCGGCCGCGAGTACCGGAAAGTGTTCCGGCGACTCGGCGCGAAAAGCGTGCGCGTGATTGACGTGTCGGCGCGCAGCGACGCCTCCGACAAGAAACGGCTCGCCGCCCTGGAACAGGCCACGGGCATCTTCTTCACCGGCGGCGACCAGCTTCATGTCACGTCGCTCATCGGCGGCAGCGAGATGGACTTGTTGCTCCACCAATTGTACGAGCGCGGCGTCATCATCGGCGGCACGAGCGCGGGCGCGGCGATGATGTCGAGTTCGATGTTCGTGCGCGGGAGCGGGGAAGAGAACCCGCGTCTCGAAAATTTGCAACTGGGGCCGGGCGTGGAGTTCGTGCTCGGCGGCATGATCGATACGCATTTCTCGCAGCGCGGCCGTCATGGCCGGCTCATCTCGGCCGTCGCCCAGTACCCGCACGACCTCGGCATCGGCATTGACGAGAACACCGCGCTCGTGGTGCGAGACGACATCTTTGAAGTGATCGGCGAAGGCGCGGTGACCGTGATCGATGCCGGCGCGCTGACCTACACGAACGTCCCCGACCTCAAACCGGACGAGGGGCTTGCGCTCTACAACATCAAACTCCACGTGCTGCCCGCCGGTCATCGCTTCAGCCTGAGCGAGCGGCAGCCGATCATCGAGGAGCACGCGCAAGACGAGAGCGGGACGATGCGCGTCCGGCGGGTGGCGAAACCGAAAGCGACGGCCAAGCGCGGCTCGAAGAAGAACGGCAACCGGAGCGCAAAGAAGAACGCGCGGAAGAGTCCCGGAAAAAGTTCCAAGGAAGGTTATTACACGGCCGCGAACAACGATTGAAAGGCGGGCTACCGATAGGGCGACGAGGGGTGACGAGTATGAGAATTGACAAAATCAGAACGCTGGCCGGGGCGAACATCTACAACTATAAGCCCGTGCTCGTGATGAAACTCTATCTGGAAGAACTGGCCGAGACGGAAAGCCGCGACGTGGAGGGCTTCAACGAGCGTCTCGTCGCCCTGCTGCCCGGACTCCACGAGCACCACTGCAACAAGGGACGCGCGGGCGGCTTCGTCGAGCGGTTGGAGACGGGCACCTACTTCGGCCACATCGTCGAGCACGTCGCGCTCGAACTCTCCGGCGCGGCGGGCGTGCCCGTCTATTACGGCAAGACGCTCTACGCCGATGAGCCGGGCTGCTACAACGTGGTCGTGGCCTATCAAGCCGAGCGCGGGATGCGTTACCTGTTGGAGGTGGCCGTCGAACTCGTCGGCGCGCTCGTCAAAAACGAGTCTTACCCGCTCGAAGAGAAACTGGAGGAAGCGCGCCGCCTCATCGCGCGCACCGAACTGGGGCCGAGCACGCGCGCCATCGTCGAGGCCGCGCGTCGCCGCGACATCCCCTGGGTTCGCGTCAACAACGACAGCCTCGTCCAACTCGGCTACGGCCGGAACCGGAAATTCATTCAGGCCGCGATGACGAGCCAGACGGGCGGCATCGCCGTCGAGGTGGCGGGCGACAAGGAACTGACCAAGACGATGCTCGAACAGGCCGACCTGCCCGTGCCGCGCGGGCTGGTGGCGGAGACGGCCGACGAAGCCATCGCCGCCTTTTCGGAGATCGGCGGCGCGGTCGCCGTCAAGCCGTTGGACGGGCATCAGGGAAAAGGCGTCTCGCTTAATCTCACCACGGAGATCGAGGTGCTGGAAGCCTTCCGCATCGCGCAAGCCTACGGGCGCGACGTGCTGGTCGAAGAGATGTACGCGGGGCGCGATTATCGCGTGCTCATCGTCGGCGGGAAACTCGTGGCCGCCAGCGAGCGCGTGCCTTGCCACGTTGTCGGCGACGGCTCGCACACGCTCGGCGAGTTG
Organism: Pyrinomonadaceae bacterium; assembly: GCA_035644995.1. Classification (GTDB taxonomy): domain Bacteria; phylum Acidobacteriota; class Blastocatellia; order Pyrinomonadales; family Pyrinomonadaceae; genus JAIVJZ01. The sequence goes on from DASQNL010000458.1 coordinate 9,452, forward strand.
ATCGAGATCGAGAACCTGAACCCCCTGCGCGGCGAGGGGCACGACAAGGTGTTGACCAAGATCAAGGTCGATCAGGTGATGCTCTCCCACCTGCTCAAACACGGCCTCAGTTTCGAGCAAGTGCCCGCGGCGGGCGAACGCGTCTTCCTGCGTGAGACCGGAAACCTCTCGACGGGCGGCACGGCCGTTGACGTGACGGACGACGTGCACCCGGAAGTGCGGCGGCACTGCGAACGCGCCGCGCGCATCGTCGGCCTCGACATCTGCGGCCTCGACCTCGTCGCCACCGACATCGCCCAACCGTTGCAGGCGGGGAACGGCTTCATCGAAGCCAACGCCGCGCCCGGCCTGCGCATGCACACCGCCCCGACCCACGGGCAACCGCGCGACGTGGGCGGCGCGATCATCGACATGCTCTACCCGCGCGGCGCGGAAGCGCGCATCCCCCTCATCTCGATCACGGG
>DASQNL010000459.1:0-2403 GCA_035644995.1 Pyrinomonadaceae bacterium
CGCCGACGCCGTCGCCATCACAGCCGTGCAGGCGCAGGCCGGAAAATGAACCGCGCGACTTTTGGGAAAACCCTCGTCATCGGGGTTTTGCTCACGCCCGTTTGCCTGCTGCTCGCCGTCGGTTCGGGCGGCGCAGGCCACGGCGATTACTTTTACGCCAAACTTCTCTATCCCTACGCGATGCTGGTCGCTCTCCTCTTCGACTCGCTCGTGATCCCGTTCATCCTGCTTGCCGTTCCCCAGTTTCCACTCTACGGCGCGTTGTGCGGCCTCGCCGCCGCGAAGGGGCTGGGGTTAACGGCGGGACTGGCACTCATAATCATGCACGCGCTGGCCGTCGCGCTCTGCTTTTTGCTCGCAGGTTCAAACTTCGCATAAATTACACTGCTCAAGGGGCGACGGGTCGGGCAACGCGCATGTCGCTCTGCGCGCATCAGATAGAAGTAGTTCTCATCTAATTCCGCGGTCAGGATTTTATTTATGCAGCCACAACGCGTGTTTTCGCTCCTCGTCATCGCTCTTTTCGTCTGCGGCGGCGTAACTCCGGCGCAAGCGCAGTCGGGGCGCATCGTCCCGAAGCCGACGCCCGCCGACGAGCAAATCCGCGTCTACACGGAAGAGGTGCGCCTGCCCGTCTACGCGCGCGACGAGTACGGGCGGTTCGACCCGACGCTTGAGTTGGACGACATCGTGGTGCTCGAAGACAACGTGAAGCAGCGCGTGCGCAGCATTCGCCGGATTCCCGCGAGCGTCGTGCTGCTGCTCGCCACCGGCGGCGAGTTGAACCCGGCGCAGCGCACGCGCACGACGCGCGAGGCCGCGCTCAGTCTCGTCTCACAGTTGCGCGCGGGCGATGCGGTGGCCGTGATGCAGTTCGACCGCCGCATCCAACTGATCCAACCGTGGACGATTGACCGCGACGCCGCTTCGCACACGCTGCGCACGAAACTCTGGGGCGGGAGCGGCGCGCGCCCCGCCGAAGCGTTGCAGCAGGCGGCCATGCTGTTCGAGGGTCAGCCCGTCGGCAATCGCCATCTCGTCCTCGTCACGGACGGCGTGGAGACGCCGGGCGGGGGCGCGAGTCCCGCGCAGGTGACGAGAGTTTTGGAAGGCAACGCCGGGATCGGCGGGCGCGGGGCTTACGCCGAAGCGGTCAAACGCCTGATGGCCGCGCAGGTGTCCGTCCACGTCATCAGCTATTCGACTTTCGGCTTGACGGAGGCGACGGAGAAACAGAAAACCGCCCCGCTCGGCGCGCCGCCCGGCAGCGTCAAAGCCTCCGGCATCCAGACCGCCGGCATCGACCCGACCATGCCGCCGACGATGAATCGCGGCGGCGCAATCGGCCCTTCGACGGGCGCGGTGATCAGTTTCGACCCGGCGATGCGGCGCATGCGCAAGGCTTACGAGCGCGCCATGAAGCGCGGCGAGGAGACCATGAAGACGCTCGCGGCCGACACGGGCGGCCGCCTCTGGATACCGCTCTCGATGGAAGACCTCGCGCTGCAAGGCAGCGAAGTGGCGCGCGAGATCGGCACACAGTACGTCGTCACCTACACGCCGACGCGCCCGCTCGCTTCAAGCCCGCCGACCGAGTCGCGCCACGTCACGGTGCTTCCGCGCCGGGGCGGCCTGCAAGTGCGCACGCGCCGCGTCTACGTCGCCGCGGCGGCCTTACCGCAAACGCCGGAAGTGAACGCCGAGATGAAATAAACGGCCGCGAATAAGATCGGGAAGCCCCGCCGGGGACGAAAGAGTTCGACCGCGAACCGCTCTCGCCCCCGGCGGGGCTTCAACTTTTTTCTCGTGCGCGCCGCCGCGCGCATTCGTATCCCCGAAGGACTCGAATGCGCGGCGGCGGCGACCCGATTTACTTAACCTTTTTCGCCTGCACCTCCGCCCCGCTGGGCGAGCGCACCAGCGCGTGGGTCACCTGCCCTTTGGCGTCTTTGACGAAGGTGAGATGGAAATTGACGGCGGCGGCGAAGAAGCGATTGTCGCCCTGCGCCATCAACTCGATCTTCGCCTGTCCCACCGGCGCGGCGACGAGTTTGTCGCCGTCTCTCGCCACATCGAGCAGGCCGAGCGCGGGCACGTCGTACTGCCCGGCGTAAGCGTCCAGCGCGGCGGGGTCAACTTTCACCGCCGGACTCTCAAGGTTTTTGATGATCGCGGCGGCGTTCGTGTTCTGCGGGTTGAGCGCGACGGCCTTCCGGTAATTTTGCAACGCGAGTTCGCGCTCGCCCGCCACGAGATACGCCTCGCCGAGACTGTCGTAAGGGTTGGCCGCCTGCGGGTGGGCTTCCACGTTCAGTTTGAAAATCTCAATCGCCTCTTTCATCTTCTTCGCGCCGAGCAGTTGAAAGAGGCGATTGAGATTTTCAAACTGAACGTGGAAGCCCA
>DASQNL010000460.1:0-13632 GCA_035644995.1 Pyrinomonadaceae bacterium
GATGTCCCGCCGGTCGAGGTGACGGCGGCGGCCGAGCCTCCGGCCTTCGATTCGTCAGCGGCGGCGAGACGCTTCGCCTTCTCCGCTTTCTTCTTCTTTTTCTTCGACTGCTTGCCGGAAGTCTCAAGAGCGGCGGCGGCCGCTCCGGTGGCGGCGGCGGCGGCGGTCGCGCCGTCGGCCACAAAGGGAGTCGCCGCGCCGGTGTTCGTCGCAACCGTCGAAACGGGAGAAGGTTTCAGTTCGGGCGTCTTCGTCTCTTTAACGGCGGCGGGCTTCGCGCCGGAGGGCGCGGCCGGGGGCAGCGATTTGCTTTGGTCGCGGTCGCCGCCGCTGAAACGCGAGACGAAGAAGAGGCCGATGCCGACCGCGAGCAGCGCGATGAGCAGCCACGGCCAGTTGCGCGTGACGACCGCGCCAACGGAGGTCGGAGTAGTGTTTGCGGGCGCGGCCGTCGTGATCGCAACGGGCGGCGCGATTGAGGGCTGCGCTTGCGCGATTTGCTCCGCGGCGGGCGTCGCGGGCGCGAGCGTGGGCGTGGGCGCGGCCTCCGGGGTGGTCGCGGGCGTGGGCGAAGGGATGGCGAACGGCGTCGCGGAGGCGAGCGCGGCGTTGGCGTTCGCATCGGGGGTGCGGCGCGCGTCCGGCGTGGGCTGCGCGTTGTTGGCGTTCGTCGTCGTCGTCGGCTTCGTGAGACCGGCCTCTTCGGGCAGCGTGCGCCGGGTGGGGGTCGGGGCGGGCGTCGGTTTGGCGGCGGCCGCGCTTGCGCCTTTCGCCGCGCTGAACTGCACGTCGAGGCGGTTGAAGCGTTGGTTGACGCGCGCGGTCGCGCCGGGTTGGAGTTTGAACGTGTAGACTAAATCTTTACCGCGTTTCTCGACCTGTGCGCCTTCAAAACCGCGCCCGCGCGCCCCGCCGCCCCCGCCTTCCGCCTGCGGGACGACGACGATGAAGCGGTCGCCGCTGCGATAAGCCGAGTAGTCGTTCAATTCGCCGTCGGACGTGATCGTGACGCGCGAACCGTCCGCCGTCTCGCTCGTGCGCAGAGGGGTGATGCGCTTGGTGCGCGGCTTCTGGGGGGAAGCGGCGGCGGGCTGCTGCGCCCGCGCGCGTTCAAAGTTGACGGCGGCGAAGCAGAGGCCGGCGGCGAAGGCGAGCAGAAGCCAACGCCGGAAGTTGATGGGGAGCGAGACCGATTGTTTGTTTTGACGCATTGCTTATGGCACTCAGGGCAGAGAGTCGAGCGAGTCAGGGACAACGTGTAACGCGGCATTATGCTATAGGCGGCGCGCTCTTGTCATCATCAATTAGCCTCCACGACCTCTGCGGCGACCGGCTGCGACTCGCCGCGATAGACGGCTTCGAGAATGGCCGTGCGCAACTTCTCCGGCGCGTTTGCGCCGAGCGCGATGCGGCGCAGGCGCGCATCGAGTTCGCGGTCGCCCATCAGGCCGAGCAGGCGCGCGGCGGCGAGTCGCATGCTCAAGTCCTGATGATCCTCGACTACCCGCAAGATCAAATCGGCCTGCCCGCCCTTCGCCACCAGCGACAACAGCGAGAAGGCTTCATAGGCCTGTCGCCGATCCTCGCTCGCCAGCCGACTCAAAGCCTGCTTCGCCAGCCCCGCCCCGACGCACGCCGACGCCAGATGCCTGAGCGTTTCGGCGTCAGCCATTTCCGACACGCGCACGTAGGCATCGGCGCGGTCGAAACTGAGGCGCGAGAGCGCGCGGGCGGCCGCCGCGCGCACTTCGCGCGCCTCGTCCGCCATCGAGATCAAGACGGACGGGAAGACCGATTCGTGCCCGATGTTGCCGAGGCTCGTGACGGCCGCGGCGCGCACCGCCGCGTCGCGGTCGTTCGCGGCCAGGGCCGTGAGGGCGGCCACCGAACGCTGCACTTGGAACTGTGCGAGTTGCTGCGCCGCCGCGACGCGCGCTTCCACGTCCGCGCTGTCGAGACGTTCGAGCGCGTCGGCGAGGCTGTCGTCTTCCATCCATTCGGGCAGTTGTTCGACCGCCGCGACGGGTTCGAGTCCCCTGATCTCGCCCGTGAACGGGTCGATGGCAGGCTCGTGATAAGCGAACGAATTGCCGTCGGCGCCCGCCTCCAAAGTCAGGCAATCGACCGAGCACGCGCTGAGCGCGCGGCCGAGCAGGGCGGGCGGCAATTCCGGGTGACGCCGCGCCATGTCGAGCAGCGCGCCGATGGCCGAAGGCAGCCCGAGCGCGCCGAGACTCTTGACGGCTTCCGTGCACACGATCTGTTCGCCGTCATACAGAGCTTCCAAGAGAAACGGCAGCGACGCGCGCGAACGCATCGCGCCGAGCGCGCGCGCCGCCGAGGAACGCTCGTAAGCGTCCGACGCGAGCAACACGGACGCGCTGTGGCGCGCGACGAAGCCATACTCTTCGAGCGCGTAACGCGCCCGTTCGCGTTCCGCCATACCGAGCGTCTCCGAGTGGAGGGCTTTGAGCAGAGAGGCTTCGATGGCGCGGCGGTCGTCCGAGGCGCGCGAGGCCAAGACCTCGATGCTGTGCGGCTGACCCGCGATCAGTTTCTCCACTTCCTGTTCGATCTGGTACGCGCCGAAGATCACTGCCGGGACGCTGACGTGGACGGGCACGGGCAACTTGCGTTCTTGTTTCTCAAGGCTCTGCGCCGGCGCGGAGGAGGCGGCCACGAGCGCGTGCTTGTCGTCGGCGCGGCGGGGCGCGTTGCGCCGCTCGCCCTTGCGCTTATCGACGCCGTGGGCTTCTCCCTCGGATTCAACCAACGCATCGGTCGTCTCTTTCGTCTCGCGATTCTCGACCTCGCCCGCGTCGCGCGTCGCCGGCTTGCGCCGCGAGCGCAGGAAGATGAACATGAAGGCCGCGAGTCCGGTCGAGAAACAGACCGACAGCACGACGAGTATTCGCTTCATCGAAACGCCCTCGCCCGGCTGCGACACTTGCATCTTCAGCGCAACGGGCGGCGCATCCGTTGCGGGCGGCGCGGCGGGCGGCGGTTGATTGGCGGCCGATTCGTTGCCGGTCGCGGCAGGCGCGACCGGCGCAACTGATGCGCCGCCGTTGTTCGCTTGATTGGCCGCGGCCGGTGGCGTCGCATTCGGCGTCGAGAATTTCAGCGTGGCGGGCGGCGGGAGCGCGGGCGTGAGGTTTGTTTTCGCCTTCTCGTTCCGCACGGCCAAGATTGATTCTTTCGGCTGGCTGGCGGCCGTCGCCGTTGCGCGCTGCTTCGCCGCCGCTTCCCGCTGCTGACGCTCGACGCGCGCCGCGTTCTGCATCGGCTGACTTTCACGTCCCTCCTCCGCCGCCCCGGCGTGCAAGCCGCCGCGGACGATGAGGTCGAGATTGTTGAAACGCGGCTGGACGTAGACGCTGCCGCCGGGCTTGACCGGCACGACCAGTTCCAGCGATTCGCCCACGCGCCGCACCTTCACGCCGCGCGGCACCCCGCGAAAACTTCCCTGCCCCTTGTAGACGACGACGTGAAAGCCTTCCCCGTCCTGCCACGTCTGCGCGCGCGTGAGCGGCGCGTCGGCGGCGATGGAGACCACCGCATCCGACCCCGCCGCGCGCGACGAGACGCCCGTCACGTTGACGCCGGATTCTTTCGCGCGCTGCGCCTGCGGGGCGACGAGCGGACAGGCGGCGACGGCGACGGCGAGCGACAGGCCGGCCACCGAGAAGCGGGCGCGGCGGGAAATTTTACGACTGGGATTGTGCATGGCTTTCAACCTTAGTTTGGGAAGTCGGCGAAGGCTCGTGTGCGCCCCGCGCCGGCGGGAGTTCTACGACAATCGAGCGGGATGCCCTGAAGGGTTGGAGGGCGTAAGGAGAACCGACAAGCGCGTCGGCTCGATTACGTGCGATAGAATTTTAGTTGATGTCGCGCTGATCGGCCTTGCTGTAGTTTGGCCTCGGCAACGCTTTGGGAATGAACCGGACGGGAGGCGACGCGGGCGTCGGAATTTACCGCTGCTCGTCGCTGAACTTGTACCCGATGCCCCACACGGTGAGAACCATCTGCGGGTTTTCGGGATTGTCTTCGATCTTGGCTCGCAGGCGATTGATGTGCGAGTCAATGGTGCGGTCGTAGCCTTCGTAGGAGTAGTCCCAGATTTTCTCCAAGAGGTACTTGCGCGGAAAAACACGGCCGGGGTTCGAGGCGAAGAGTCGGAGCAGTTCAAACTCTTTCGGGGTCAGTTCGACGGGACGCTCGCCGACCGTCACCTCGCGCTTCGCCGGGTCGATGCGGAGTTTGCCCCGCAGAATCGGGGCTTCATCGCCGCCGCTCTGGGTGCGCGAGGCGGCCTGCACACGCCTGAGCACGCTCTTGATGCGCGCGTCGAGTTCGCGCAGGTTGAAGGGCTTGGTGATGTAATCGTCCGCGCCCATCTCCAAGCCGAGCACCTTATCAACCACGTCGTCCTTGGCCGTCAACATGAGGATCGGGATGTACGGGGCTTTCTCCCGCAGTTCGCGGCAGACGGCGAGACCGTCCATTTTCGGCAGCATCAAATCGAGGATGATCGCATCGGGGTGATCCTGCAAGGCCGACTCGACGCCCGCCACGCCGTCCGCCGCGCTCCTCACGTTATAGCCCGTCTTCGAGAAATATTCGGTGATGGCCGTCGAAATATTCTCGTCGTCTTCGATCACGAGAAGCGCCAATTTGCGGTCAACAGACTCCGTTTCTTCGCCTTCTAGGTCTTTGGCGCGCGGAATGTTGGCAGCGGGTTTGGTTGACATGTGGACTGTGGTCTTAAGCGCAGGAACTTGTGGGATTACTTAACGATACATTATTACGGAAGCACATTGCGCCCCCGACTATTGAGAATATAGCAGGACAACCGCCACAAACTCAAGCAATAAGTTGCCCCGCGCCCCTATCCGGTCGCCCGCCGCCACGCGCGCGGCTGGCGACGGGCTTGCAACGGTTTCCCACGGCGGCTATAAAGTTATGAATTCGCACGTCCGCCGCCCGCCGCCCGCGGCTCGCTCCGGATAAATTCAGATAAACGCTTCGCGCGCCGTCCGGCCGCGACTTTGAAACACACGTTTTGCCCGACTTTAAGGTGAGGTACACGAACATGGCTCCCGCCGACAGACGCGAACTGATCGCACAATACGAGGCCGGCTTCGACGAGGTGCAACGCGCCCTCGACGATTTCTCCGGCGCACAACTGACCGCCCGCCCCCTCGACGGCAAATGGAGCGCGTGCGAGATCGTCCACCATCTCGCCGACAGCGAAATGCGCGCCGCCATCCGCCTGCGCCAACTTCTCGCCGAAGACCGCCCCGTCATCCAGTCCTACGACGAAGAGGCTTACGCCGCCCGGCTCAACTACAACAGGCGCGACATCGCCCCCGCCCTCGACGCCTTCCGCGCCGCCCGTGCCGCCACCGCCCAACTCCTCGCACACATGTCCGACGAAGACTGGGCGCGCGAAGGCACGCACCCCGAACACCCGCGCTACACCGCTGACAACTGGCTCGAAATCTACACCGCCCACGCACACAACCACGCCGCCCAAATTCGTCGCCTCCGCGAAGCGTTAAATGCAGAGGTCGGAGGTTAGAGGCCGGAGGTCAGTGAAAACTGATTTTTCTAACCTCTAACCTCTAACCTCTGTCCTCTACTTCTTGACAAAGCGGCGGGGCGCGAGCACAATCCCCGCTCGCTCGCGTAGCGCGTTTCCGTTCCAGAAACCATCAACCCGACCGCAAAGTGAGACTCCATGCCCGTCCCTGCCACTGTCAGCGAAACCTCCCTCGAAGGTCTGCGGTTGGTGCGACGCGGCAAAGTGCGCGACGTTTACGCCGTTGACGAGGAGCGATTCCTCATCGTCGCCACGGATCGCATCTCCGCCTTCGATTGCATCCTTCCCACGCAGATCGCGCGCAAAGGCGAAGTGCTCACCGCGCTCTCCCGCTTCTGGTTCGCGCAACTCGCTCACATCACAAAAAACCACTTGCTGACGACCGACATCGAACGCATGCCGGAGAGCGTGCGCCTGCAAGCGGACACCTTGCGCGGCCGCTCGATGCTCGTCCGCCGCACGGAAGTGTTTCCCGTCGAGTGTGTCGTGCGCGGCTATCTCGCCGGTTCGGGCTGGAAGGATTATCAGCGCACCGGCGAAATCTGCGGCCACGCATTGCCCGCCGGTCTGCCCGAATCCGCCCAACTCCCCGAACCCATTTTCACCCCCGCGACGAAAGCCGAGACGGGTCACGACGAAAACATCGGCGAGGCGCGCATGGCGGAGCTCGTCGGCACGGAGACGACGGCGAAACTGCGCGCCACTTCCCTCGCCCTCTATCACGAAGCCGAAACCTATGCGCGCGCGCGCGGCATCATCATCGCCGACACGAAGTTCGAGTTCGGGCTGGACGCGGAAGGCCAAATCATCCTGATCGACGAGGCTCTGACGCCCGACTCGTCGCGCTTCTGGCCGCTCGACAGGTACGAACCCGGACGCGCGCAGTCCTCTTTCGACAAACAGTTCGTCCGCGACTATCTCGAAACGCTCGACTGGGACAAACGTCCGCCCGCGCCGCCGCTTCCGGCCGAAGTCGCCGCCGCCACCACGTCGCGCTATCTCGAAGCCTACCGGCTTCTCACCGGCAGCGAACTGTGAACGACAGAGGTCAGAGGTCAGAGGTTAGAGGCCAGTTAAGAAATTGCTTGTTGCTTTTACTGATCTCTAATCTCTGACCTCTGACCTCTGATTCAAAATGACTTTCTTCGACTTGATCGTGCTCGCGTTGGTCGGAGCTTCGTTGATCGCGGGTGCGCTGCGCGGGTTCGTCCGCGCTCTCGTCGCGACGCTGGCGATGTTCGCCGGGGTCTTCGTCGCGTCGCGGAGCTATGAGACGGCGGGGTCGTTCCTGCGCGCGCTGAACATGGTCGAGTCGAACGCGGCGGCGAACGCCTGGGGATTTCTGTTGCTCGTCGGTTTCGCGCTCGCGCTCGGCTTTGCGGCCGGTCAGTTGTTGAAGGGCAGCCTCAAACGCGCGCGGCTCGAATGGATGGATCGAGCGATTGGAGCGGCGTTCGGCTTCGCGCGCGGGATGGCGGTGTGCTCCGTCATCTATCTGGCGTTGACGGCGTTTCCCGTGCGTCTGGAGACGGTCGCGGAGGCGCGCACCGCGCCCGCGCTGGCCGAAGGCGCGAAGTTGATTTCGTGGCTGACTTCCGCCGATATGCGTGCGCGCTTCGAGGCCGAGTACAGGCGTCTCACGTCTTGAATATTTTATCGTTTGCCGAAATCCGCGCGAGATTGAGACTTTAAGTATAAGACTATTTTGGAGAAGATATGCAGATGCGTACACGCCTCGAAGCGTTGATAGACGAAATGTTGGACGGCCAGATCATGCTCGACGAAGCCGTCGCCGAATTCGAAAAGCTCTATATCCAGAAAGCGCTCGCACGCCACAAAGAACACCTTTCGCGCACCGCCGCTACGCTCGGCATCCACCGCAACACCCTCTCCAAGCGCGTCGCCAACTATCGCACGCAGGAACGCCCCGTCTCCGCCGCACGCACCAAGGCGCGCACAGGCGGTTCCGGCAAAGCCGACGCGCGCCGCGCGCGCTAGCCAAATCCTCTTAAAATCACGCCAAAAAACTAAGAATCGCGGCCGTTTCGCATAAATGTGAGTGCGTCATACTCAGATTTCTGCGGCGGCGCATTGACAAGTTCGCCCGACTTGCCATATTCTTAGCACTCGCTTCGGGAGAGTGCCAGAAAAACGGTTTTTTAAGTTATATGAGAGAGGCCGTCAGGCTGCTCTGGCGGCGCACTTCCGCGAGGACGAGTTCTAACTGATTGATTTTGCAATCAAACACCCTGAAATTTTCGGTGAAATCTGAAAGGAGTAGTTTTCTATGGCGACAAACATTAGACCCCTCCAAGACCGTGTGATCGTGAAGCGGATTGAAGAAGGCGAGCAGATTCGCGGCGGGATCATCATCCCGGACAGCGCGAAAGAGAAACCGCAGGAAGGCGAAGTGATCGCCGTCGGCGAAGGCAAGTACAAGGACGACGGCACGCGTCAGACGCTGGACGTGCAGGTCGGCGACCGCGTCTTGTTCGGCAAGTATAGCGGTTCGGAGATCAAGCTCGACGGCGACGAGTTCCTGATCATGCGCGAGGACGACATTCTCGGCATCATCGCGCGCGCGGGCGCACAGGCCGGCGGCGGCGGCAAGAAAAGCGGCAAGTAGTTCCCTCTCACGGGAGAACGCGCGGCCGCTCTTTTTTGTTAATTGAGGATTGAGAATAAATTTGAGGAGATAGAGTTATGGCGAAACAAGTAATTCACGGCGAGGAATCGCGCGCGGCAATCTTGCGCGGCGTCAATCAGCTTGCCGACGCGGTGAAGATCACACTCGGCCCGAAGGGACGCAACGTCGTTCTGGATAAGAAATTCGGCTCGCCCACGATCACGAAAGACGGCGTGACGGTGGCGAAAGAGATCGAGTTGAAAGACTCGCTCGAAAACATGGGCGCGCAGATGGTGCGCGAAGTGGCTTCGAAGACCTCCGACATCGCGGGCGACGGCACGACGACGGCGACCGTGCTCGCGCAGGCCATCTTCCGCGAGGGCGTGAAGACGGTGGCGGCGGGCGCGAACCCGATGGCCTTGAAGCGCGGCATCGACAAGGCGGTCAAGCGCGCCTCGGAAGAGATCGAGCGGCTGGCGAAGCCGGTCAAGGGCGACATGATCGCGCAGGTCGGGACGATCTCGGCGAACGGCGACCGCACCATCGGCGAGTTGATCGCGGAAGCGATGTCGCAGGTGGGCAAAGACGGCGTCATCACGGTGGAAGAGTCGCGCACGATGGAGACGGCTTTGGAAGTCGTCGAAGGCATGCAGTTCGACCGCGGGTATCTTTCGCCTTACTTCGTGACCGACCCCGAACGGATGGAAGCGGTGCTCGACAATCCGTACATCCTGATCAACGAGAAGAAGATCAGTTCGATGAAAGACCTCCTGCCCCTGCTCGAACAGGTGGCGAAGATGGGTAAGCCGCTTTTGATCATCGCCGAGGACGTGGAAGGCGAAGCTCTGGCGACGCTCGTCGTCAACAAGCTGCGCGGCACGCTCAACGTGGCGGCCGTCAAAGCTCCGGGCTTCGGTGATCGCCGCAAGGCGATGCTCGAAGACATCGCGATCCTGACGGGCGGCAAGGTGATCTCGGAAGACCTCGGCATCAAGTTGGAAAACGTGCAGGTGTCCGACCTCGGCCGCGCCAAGAAGGTGACGATTGACAAGGACAACACCACGGTCGTTGAGGGCGCGGGCGACGATAACGACATCAAGGGTCGCGTCAAGACGCTCAAGGCGCAGATCGAGGACAGCACTTCGGACTACGACCGCGAGAAGATGCAGGAACGCCTGGCGAAGCTGGTCGGCGGCGTCGCGGTGATCCGCGTCGGCGCGGCCACCGAGACGGAACTCAAGGAGAAGAAGGCGCGCGTCGAAGACGCGATGCACGCCACGCGCGCGGCGGTCGAGGAAGGCATCGTCCCCGGCGGCGGCGTCGCGCTGGTGCGCGCGGCGAAGGCACTGGAGAAGTTCCGCGCCAACCCGGAAGGCGAAGGCGACGCGGACGAGCAGATCGGCGTCACCATCGTCAAGCGCGCGCTCGAGGAGCCGCTGCGCCAGATCGTGCAGAACGCCGGCAAAGAGGGCGCGGTGATCGTGGAGAAGGTGCGGGAGAGCAAGAAAGACTCCTACGGCTTCAACGCGGCGACCGAAACGTTTGAAGACCTCGTCGAATCCGGCGTGATCGACCCGGCCAAGGTGACGCGCAGTGCGCTGCAAAACGCGGCCTCCATCGCGGGCTTGATGCTCACGACCGAGGCGCTCGTCTCCGAGTTGCCCGACGACGACAAAGCCCCCGCGATGGGCGGCGGCGGCATGGGCGGCATGGGCGGCGGCATGGGCATGTAACAACGCCCGTCCCGACCAAACGGACAAACGGCAAGCGGCCTCGTTCCACGCGAACGAGGCCGCTTGCCGTTTACGCGTTAAGCGGACGCGCGATGCCCCGCGCTTATTCCCACTCCGCACACCTCAACCCCACCACATACGCGCCGAGTTCGTTGTGCCCCCGCCGCGTATCAGTGAAGGCGTGCATGAGTGCGGCTTGTCCGGCCAGAAATCTCTCATCCAAAATGTGCTTGTCGTCGGACGGCGTGAAGGGGGTCAGTCCGCAGATTAGTTGAATCAAGGCGTCGAGGCTCTCACTGTCCTCGCGCCGCGTGATGAGGTCAACCAACTCACAAGCTCTTTCTTGTGTGATCGTCAAGGTTGACCAATGCCGGATCGGTTCATCGAAACTCGGCTCTCTTCGCGGGCGAGCGGCGGACGTGCGCGTGCTATTATCTTTTCGCATCAGTAGCTCCTTACAGTGGCACTGGTGTAGAGGGCTTATCGAGATTCACGGTCTTGGTAAGTCCTCGCCTATTTAGCGTGTCGTCATTTCGCCGTAACTCTGCCATACCTAGCAGAATTAGTCAAGAGAAATCTACTACCCTTGGCAGCTTTTCTTGCTCTTATTCTTACAAGTATGTCAACATTGATGACCATGAAAGAGGAACTAACTATCACTCAGGCAACGGAGCGACTTCAGGCCAGAGGTATTGACGTTGCGCGGCGGACAGTTGCTTCATGGATTGAGCAAGGCTTGTTCACAAGACGCTTAGTTGAAACGCCTACAGGTAATTACTGGGTAATTCCCGCGCATGAAGTTGACTCATTTGAGAAGCCTAAAGTTGGCAGACCGCCAAAGGCTAAAGCTGACACGAATTCAAAGGCGAGCAAGAAAAAAAGGCAATAACAATTAAGATTAATATGGGAAGTATAACAGTGGCGTACATTCTCCTTTTGCAATCTCCGCAGCCTATTTCATGGCCTTCCTTTTGGATGGAAACCGTGAAGATATTAGGCCCTGCAATCGTGGCTCTACTAGGAACTTTTATTGCACTCTACCATCAGAGGCGGCTTAAAAAAATAGAGTTGGATGCGTTGACACAGCTAAAGGCACGCGAACTAATGTTTGGAGACTATCAGAGGAAAATGGAGCAGAACATTAAGGATACACAGGGATTAGGAAAGACTATGGCCGAGCTTCATATGGCCTTATCCCTATCAGACGATGAGTTAGAAAAGAGGAAGATGCTGGTTGCCTTTACAGGAAGTATGAACCAAATTATGTCTGCCATCTCAACCAATCTTGATGAGATGGAGGAGAGTCTCAAGAAAGTGAATCTACACACAAAACATAAGCCAAATATTGATTTTATAAAGAAACATTTTGACCCATCCAATAACACTCCGTCGTACATCAGTCAGAATTATAAAATCATTACCGAGGCTTTATCTTATACAGTTGCCATGCAGCAAGAACTGATAGAAAAAAAGCGGGAAGAGTTATTCCGTGACTACCTTCCCAGATAAGCTAACAAAGGTGAGCAAGAAAGGCGGTGAGAAATGAGCGCGGACAAGCTGGAGGCGCGGGTCTCAGACCTTGAGCAGTATTTCAAAATGCTGGTGGAGATGTTGCGCCGTTATGATGAGCGGTTAGATGAAGTGCGAAACGAACAATCCGACGCTGATCGGCGCATCGCCGCGTTGGCTGATGCTCAAATTCGTACCGAAGAGTCACAGTCTCGCGCGGACGCACGCATCGCTGCTCTAGCTGATGCACAAATTCATACCGAAGCAGCACAGGCCAACGCGAACGAGCGGATCGCAGCCTTAGCCGATGCACAAATTCGTTCCGAAGATGCCCTTGCGCGAATGAGCGCGCTGGTGGATCATTTGGCTGAAACCGTTGATCGTTACATCGAAGGCCGTGGCGGGCAAGGTTAAAGTTGCCGCTGACTTTATGCTGCCTTTACGGCTTCTTGCCTTCCGCCCACGCGGGGGTGAAGTTTGAGTTGAGGAGCCAGCGGACGGGGGCGAGCATCGAGTTGATGGCGCGGGTCATGTGCGGGAAGTCTATGTGGGCGATGTCGTCGTTGGGCTGGTGATATTCGGGGTGGAGGCCGAAGCTCGACACGGTGTGGGCGACGACGCCGCGACGGGCGAGCGCGTAGTTGTCGGAACGCTGGAAGAAGTTCTGTTCGGGGTGCGGGTCTGGGACGAGTCGCGCGCCTTGCCGCGCGAGTTCCGCGCCGAGGTTGGAACGCTCGTAGCCGGTGAGCCACAAGGTATCGGCCGCCACCTTCGGGTCGGGTCGGCCGATCATCTCAAACTCCAGATTCGCCACCATCTGCGTGAGCGCGACGGGCGGATGCGCGAGGAAATATTGCGCGCCGTAGCCGCCTTTCTCTTCGCTGCCGAAGAGGACGAAGTAGGTCGTGCGTTTCGGCCGCGCGCCCGCGCCCGCGAGCGAGCGCGCCAACTCCAACACGGCTACGACGCCAGAGGCATCGTCGTCCGCCCCGTTGTAAATCCGGTCGCCCGCCTGCCCCGCGCCGACGCCGATGTGATCCATGTGCGCGCTCAGCAGCACGGCCTCCTTCGACAGTTTGGCGTCCGCCCCCGGCAACACGCCGACGACGTTCCAGGTGTAGCTCGTCTCGGCGGGCGCGAGCGTCCCCTCGACGCTGAGGGGCGTGCCGTCGGCAACCGCTTGCAGCTCCTTGAAGGCGTCCGTGCTGAGGACGATGATACTGCTCGCGCCGTTTTCGCCCCCGGCCATTCGCGGCAACTCCGGCGGCTTCGACCCCATCGCAGCCCAGTTTCGCCTGAGCGTCGCGTTCTCCGCGACAAAGACCGCCGCCGCACCTTGTTGCCCCATCGCCGTCGCCTGCGAGTATAACTGTCGCGCGTCGCCGCCCTCGCCCGGCGTCATCAGCACGAACGCGCCCGGCGCAGGTTTCTCGCCCGCGCGCAACTTCTGCAAAGCCCCTTGCAAGCGCGCCGTTGTCATCCGCGTGACGAGCATCTCTTGCCCGTGCATCCAACGCTTCTCTGCGCCGCCCGCCACGGTGAAACTGAGCGCGGGCGCGGCCGCGAAAGCCTGCCGCGTCAGCGTCACGGTCTGGATAAAACTCCGCTGCCCCGCCGCGCCCGCCGCGTCGCCCGCAGGCTCGACTCCGTACTGTCGCAACTGCGAAGCGATGTAGTGTCCCGCCAGCAACTCGAACTGCGTCCCGCTCCCGCGCCCCTGCATCGCGTCGCTCGCCAGAAACTCCATGTGCGCCCGCACGTTTCGCTCGTAGACTTGCGGCGGCGGCGTCGCCCTCGCGGCGGCGGCGACCCTCGCCCCGGCCTGCCCGCGTCTGCCGGCATTTGACGCGCGCCTTTGCGCGAGCGACGAACTACCCGTCGCAATGACCAGACACAGCCCGAACGCCAACAGCAGCCGCCTATTTAAATTCCTGTTTTTGATCATGCGCCGCGCTCCTGAACTTCTCCGGATGCTCGTTGCCGCGATGGCTCACGAAAATCGAGCGATGAATCTTTTACTGATACGTTGCGACGCGCGCACTTGTTTTCGGGCGGACGGATTTCTCCCGCACGCACGCAACACTTGAGAGAATTTTCCGCGGGGTCAACCTACGGCGGGAAGAAATCAACTCGACCGGCAGGCGAGGTAATTCGATGGCCGG
>DASQNL010000461.1:0-2423 GCA_035644995.1 Pyrinomonadaceae bacterium
AGCGGAAAGCTCCGGCTGACGAACGGGCGCGTGGTCTTCCCCGACGGAGTGAGGGAAGGCGTCAACGTCTTGCTCAACGGCGCGCACATCGAGAGTTTCAACGACGAACTCGAAGCGAACGCCACGGGCGGCCGCCCCGGCGTCATCGATCTCCGGGGGCTGACTCTCTATCCGGGTTTCATCGACGCGCACATCCACGGCGCGGTCGGCGTGGATACGATGGAAGCGACGGCGGACGACCTGCATCGCGTCGCGGTGTTTCTCGCGCGCGCGGGCGTGACCGCGTGGCTGCCCACGCTGGTGCCCGCGCCCGTCGAAGATTACGCGCGCGCCGTGGCGTCAATCGAAAACTTGATGGCCGCACAGGACGAACGCGCTCTGCCCGCGGCAGCACGCGCCCTCGGCCTCCACTACGAAGGCCCCTTCATCAATAGCGCGCAGTGCGGCGCGCTCCGCCCTCCCTACTTTCGCACTTTCAACGAACCCGCCGATTTGAGCAGCCTGCCCGTCGCCCATGCGCCGGGAGCGATTCGGATGATCACCGTCGCCCCTGAGATCGAAGGGGGCATCGAGTTGGTGCGCGAACTCAAGGCGCGCGGCTGGGTGGTCTCCATCGGCCACACCCGCGCGGACGTTGCCACGCTCGACCGCGCGGCGGCGGCGGGCGCGCGTCACATGACCCACTTCTTCAACGCCATGTCGCCGCTCCATCAACGCACGCCCGGCCCCGTCGGCTGGGGTCTTCTCAGCGATGAAGTGACCTGCGACATCATCGCCGACGGGCATCACGTCGCGCCGCTCGCGCTGCGTCTCGCGCTGCGCTGCAAGACGCCTAAGCGGCTCTGCTTGATCAGCGACGCGGTCGCGCCCGCCGGGCAGGGCGACGGCGAGTTTCGTATTTGGGGAGAGACGATCAAGGTGGCGAACGGCTGCACCGCGAATGAGCGCGGCAGCATCGCCGGCTCGGTCAGCACGATGCGCGACGGCCTGCGGCAAATGCTCGCGCTCGGCGTCGCGCCCGCCGACGCGGCGCGCATGGCTTCGACCAATCCCGCGCGCCTGCTCGGCGTCGAGCGGAGTTGCGGCGCCATCGAAGCGGGCAAGCGCGCAGACCTCGCCGCGCTCGACGGAGAGGGCAACGTGCGCCTGACTTTAATCGGCGGGCGGGTGGCGTTCGACGCCTTGCAGACCGGGCGCGACTAACGAGCCGGATCGGGGTCGGGGCAGAAGGGCTAATGAACGGCGGCGAATGAGGAGCCGATTCGCATCGGCGGGAGCGGGCGACCGTTGAATAAAGTCCGGCTGATGGCGGAGAGAAAAATCGCCTCGCTCCGTTCGCCTTTGCAAGTCGTCAGCCGTTGCGCATTCGCGGGTCGCCGGCTTGATGATTTTTCTACCGGAGGGGTCGCGCAGAGTGATACACTACGCGCCCGCGTGCCATGCAAATATCTCTCTCGACTCTTATGAAAATCAAATCTCTCTGCGCGTTCGCCGTCGCCTCGTGCCTGCTGGCCGCGCCCCTCTGCCCGCGCGCCCGCGCGCAAAGCATGGCGGCCGATCTCGTCATCATCAACGCCAACGTCCGCACGATGGACAAAGGGCGGCCGTCGGCCGGGGCGGTCGCCGTCTACGGCAATCGCATCGCCGCCGTCGGGACGACGCCGGAGATACGCAAACTCGCCGACGGGCGCACGCGCGTCATCGACGCGCGGGGCGCGCTCGTCCTGCCCGGCTTCAACGATGCCCACGTCCATTTCATAGAGGGCGGCAGCCATCTCGCCAGCGTCCAACTGCGCGATGCCGCCAGCCCCGAAGAGTTTGCCGCGCGCATCGGCCGGTTCGCCGCGAAGATTCCGAAAGGACGTTGGATCATGGGCGGCGATTGGGATCACGAACGCTGGCCCGGCGCGCCGCTGCCGACTAAAGAGTTGATCGACAAGCTCACGCCCGATCATCCGGTCTTCGTCAATCGCCTCGACGGTCACATGTCGCTCGCCAACAGCCTCGCGCTCAAACTCGCCGGCGTGACGAAGGAGACGAAAGACCCGGACGGCGGTTTGATCGTGCGCGACGCGCGGACGGGCGAGCCGACCGGCGTGTTGAAAGACGCCGCGATGGCTTTCGTCAACGCCAAGATTCCCGCCCCGACCTTCGACGAAAAACTCGAAGCCGCCCGCGCCGCGACCGAGCACGCGGCCAGTCTCGGCGTGACGAGCGTGCAGGACATGTCCGCCGGAAACGACGTGGGCGTCTTACAAACGCTGGCGGCGCGCGGCGAGTTGAAGACGCGCGTGTATGCCGTTTCGCCGCTCCCGCAGTGGGAACGCGTGGCGCGCACGGGCGTGCGCGCCGGGTTCGGGTCAGACCTTTTGCGCGTCGGCGGTTTGAAGGGCTTCGCCGACGGCAGCCTCGGTTCGACCACC
>DASQNL010000462.1:0-7225 GCA_035644995.1 Pyrinomonadaceae bacterium
AAGGCCAAACTGCTCTACGACGCGATTGACGCGGGCGACTTCTATCGCGGCCACGCCGCTTCGGAAGCGCGCTCGCTGATGAACGTGACGTTCCGCCTGCCCACGGAAGATTTGGAGAAGCAGTTCGTCCGTGAAGCGACCGCCGCCCAACTCGACGGACTCAAAGGCCACCGCTCCGTCGGCGGGCTGCGCGCCTCCATCTACAATGCCTTCCCGCGCGAGGGCGTCGAAACGTTGGTCGAATTTATGAAGGAGTTCGAGCGGAAGAACGGTTGAGTTTAAACGTATGAAGAGACTATTCCCTCGCCTGATTCTAACAATTAGCTGCGCGCTGCTCGTCGCATCGCCCTCGGCCACCCAGACGACGAAACTGAGCGCGACGACGCAGACGGATGATAAGGTAACGCTCGCCGCCGAGAAGCGTCTGCGCAACGTGCGCCAGTTGACGTTCGGCGGCGAGAACGCCGAGGCGTATTTCAGCGGCGACGGCAAACAACTCATCTTCCAGTCGAAACGCGACGGGCGCGGGTGCGACCAGATTTACACGATGCGCGCCGACGGCTCCGACGTGCGGATGGTTTCGACGGGCAAGGGGCGCACCACCTGCTCCTACCTCTTCCCGAAAAACCCGCAGCGCATACTCTACGCCTCCACTCATCTCGGCTCGCCCGACTGCCCGCCCAATCCCGATTTCTCGAAGGGCTACGTCTGGGCGATCTACCCTTCCTATGACATTTTCACCGCCGACGCCGACGGCTCGAACGTGCGCGCGCTGACGACGACCGCCGGTTACGACGCCGAAGCGACCATCTCGCCCGACGGTAAGCGGATCATCTTCACCTCGATGCGCGACGGCGACCTCGACCTCTACACGATGGACGCGTCGGGGCGCAACGTGCGGCGTTTGACCACCGAACTCGGCTACGACGGCGGCGCGTTCTTCTCCGCCGACGGCAAGCAGATCGTCTATCGTTCCTATCACCCGCGCACGCCCGAACAGGTCGCACGCTACCGGCAGAAACTCGCCGAGCACCTGATCGAGCCGACCGTCTTCGAGGTCTGGGTGATGAACGCCGACGGCACGAACAAGCGGCAGGTGACGAAACTCGGCGCGGCCAGTTTCGCGCCCTACTTCTTCCCCGGCGGCAAGCGCATCATCTTCGCCTCGAACGTCAACGACCCCAAGCGGCGCAACTTCGACCTCTACGCCATCAATGTGGACGGGACGGGCTTCGAGCGCATTACTTACGAGGAGACTTTCGACGGCTTCCCGATGTTCACGCCCGACGGCAAGCGTCTGGTCTTCGCCTCGAACCGCAACGCCAAAGCGCGCGGCGACACCAACATCTTCATCGCCGATTGGGTGAAATAAAGATTCGTCAGTTGTTCGTGGTCAGTTGTCCGTTGTTTTGCTTCTTGCTGGGCTTGAATTGTTATCTTTAGTGGGTTACGCGGCCATCACATGCAACGGACAACTGACGGCGGACAACGGACAGGTTTTAGAGTTATGAAACGTAAAACTTTTCAACTGTTGCTCGTCGTCGTGTTGGCGGCGAGCGCGTTCGCGCAGCCGCAGCGGCAGCCGCCGGGCGGCGCGGGGTCGGGCGATGTCAGCGAGGAACGTTTGCGCGCGCACGTGGCGTATCTCGCCTCGGATAAGTTGGAGGGCAGGCGCACGGGGACGCCGGGCGCGACCGAGGCGGCGCAGTACATCGCGCTGGAGTTTCAACGCTACGGCCTCGGCGGCGGCGTCAACTGGCCGGCGGGCACGAAGGCGCGCCTGAACGCTTACCTGCAAAAGTTCCCTTACGTCTCCGGCGTCGAACTCGGCAAAGGAAACGCGATGACGTTCACGCCGCGCGCGGGCGAGGCGGCGCGGGCGCAGGCGGCGATGTCGCTCGACCTGCGCGTGGGAGAGGATTGGATGCCGCTCGCCTGGAGCGCGAACGGGCGCGTCGAGAGCGCGCCCGTCACCTATGTCGGCTACGGCATCACGGCCTCGGAGTTGGGGCACGACGACTATGCGGGCGCGGATGTGCGGAACCGCATCGCGCTCGCCTTCGCCGGCACGCCCGACGGCGACAACCCGCACGGCAGTTTCACGCGCTTCGCAGACCTTCGTTTCAAAGCGGCGGCGGCGCGCGACCGCGGCGCGCGCGCCCTCATCCTCGTCGCGCGTGAAGAGAATTTTAAGGAAGATAAACTCGCGCGCCTGCGCGTTGACGAGAGCCTCGCCGGGGGCGATGCGGGTCTGCCCGTCGTCGTCATCTCGCGCCAGGCGGCGCGCCGCGCGTTGGAAGCGGCGGCGACGCCGGCAATGACGTTTGAAGAATTGGAGAAGGCCGCCTCTCCCGCGCCGCCGGCGGGAGGGCGGAGCGCGGCTGCGGGCGCATCGCCGCCGGAGCAGGGCGCGTTGAAGCCCGTGGTGCGGCATAGCTTTGCCGCGCCGTTGCAGAATATCGCGTTCGCGGTCAGCACGGAGATCGTGCGGCGCGAAGCCCCCGCGGCCAACGTCGTCGGGATTCTCGAAGGCTCGGACGCGAAGTTAAAGCATGAAGTCGTCGTCATCGGCGCGCACTACGATCACCTGGGGCGCGGCGGGCAGGGCAGTTTGGCCGCGCACGAGGGCGGGATTCATCACGGCGCGGACGACAACGCTTCGGGCGTGGCGGGCTTGCTCGAACTCGCGCGCACGTTTGCGAAGGAGCGCAAGTCCGTGCGGCGCACGATGGTTTTTATCGCCTTCGGCGGCGAAGAGGAGGGCTTGCTCGGTTCGAGTTATTACGTGAGGAACCCGTCGCGGCCGCTCGCGCAGACGGTGGCGATGATCAATCTCGACATGATCGGGCGGATGAACGGGAACAGGTTGATGGTGGGCGGCGTCGGCACGGCGGCCGAGTGGAAGCAGTGGCTCGCGAAGGCTAACCACGGGCTGCACCTCAACGTCGCCGCGCGGGGCGCGACTTCACCGGAAGAGGAAGTTAAGGCGGGCAACTATCCGGTCGTCATCGGCTCGAACGGAGGCACGGTTGCCACCGTCGCGCCGGCCGGGCGTTTCGCCTTGACCTTGACGGAAGACGGGTTCGGGCCGAGCGATCACGCGTCGTTCTACGCCAAGCAGACGCCGGTGCTCTTTTTCTGGACGGGCACGCACGAGGATTATCACAAGCCTTCGGACACGGCCGACCGCATCAACTACGAAGGCGAACTCCGCATCGTCTCTTTCGTCGGAGACATCCTGCGCTCCGTGGACGCGAGCGATGCGCGGCCGACCTACACGCTCGCCAAGTCGGACGCAGTGGCGGCGGGGGGGCGTTCCACCGGCTTCCGCGTCTACCTCGGCACGATCCCGAATTACGCCGAAGGCGGCAGCGACGGCTTGAAACTCGACGGCGTGCGCGAAGACACTCCGGCGGCGAAGGCGGGCTTAAAGGCGGGCGACGTGATCGTCAAGCTGGCCGGGCGCGACGTGCGCAACGTCTACGATTACACTTACGCGCTCGGCGAGATGCGTGCGGGGGTCGAATACGACGTGGAAGTGATGCGCGGCGGCGAGCGTCTGAAACTGAAGCTGACGCCCGCGGCGAGGAAATAGCCGCAGGGAAAAGGGAAAGGTTAAAGGTAAAGGGGGAAGGGGGAAAGGGTAAAGGTAAAGAGCCTGCAAGCTGCTCCACCTTTACCCTTTCCCCCTTCCCCTTTTACCGCTTGATATTACCAGCGGGGTTCGCGGTCGCCGCCGCCACCGCCGCTGTTGCCGCCGCGACCGCCGCCATAGCCGCCACCGCCGCCGCCACCATAACCGCCGCCACCGCGACCTCCACCGCCGCCGCCATAGCCGCCGCGTCCGCCGCCGCCGCCGCGATCCTCGCGCGGGCGGGCTTCGTTGACCGTCAGGGCGCGGCCGCCGAGGTCTTTCCCGTTGAATTGTTCGATAGCGGCGGCCGCGCCTTCCGGCGTCGCCATTTCGACGAAGCCGAAGCCGCGCGAGCGACCCGTCTCGCGATCCTCAATCACGGATGCCGATTCCACCTCGCCCGCTTGCGCGAACAGATCGCGCAGTTCGTCGCCGGTGGTGCGGAAGGAGAGGTTCCCCACGTAAAGTTTCGTCCCCATATCTTTTTCCCTTAAAAGTCGAAGGAAGCGCGGGCGTCTTTCAGATCAGGCCGGCGAAGTCTTCGAGACTCCGCACGGTTCGGCGGCGACACGCCCGCTGCTCTAACACTAACGAGAGCGGCTTCTAACAGATTAACAACCTAACCTCACTCTCTCTTCAGCCTAACGCCGTCGCCGCATCTCGGTCGCGGGCAGGCGCATCACCGTAGATGCGCGAGAGCAGGAGCTTCAAACGGAGAAAAGTATGAACGCAATCGCCGCCGAGCGCAAGGGATAAGTTTGCCCGCGCGCGACGCGAAAAACCCACCCGCGAGAGGTGCAGAGCGAAGGCGGCCACGCGGCGTTTGCGCCCGCGCACCGCCGATCACATTCCGCGAAGCGAGAGAACCCGCGCATGATTTTGCTCTTGAAATGCCGGGTGCTTTGTCGCAGAATGTGCGCAGACGAACAAGCGAGTTCTTCCGAGCCACACCTGAACGGCCGCGTCGGGTAAGCGGCTCGCTATTTACCACGCCATACCGCACGCTTATCGGCGCTATAAGGAATCCGCATACTATGATCGGGCAGACTATTTCCCATTACCGCATTCTGGAACAGATCGGCGAGGGCGGAATGGGCGTGGTCTACGAGGCGGAAGACACGCGGCTCGGCCGGCGCGTCGCCATCAAAATCCCTTCCGCCGCGCCCGACAGCCACAACCACCACGCGCGCTTCCTGCGTGAAGCGCGCTCCGTCTCCGCCCTCAGCCACGCCCACATCGCCACGCTCTTCGACTATGGCGAGACGCCGGACGGCCGCCCCTTCATCGTCATGGAGTTGGTTAACGGGCGGGAGCTGGGCGACCTGATGCGCGCCGGAGAGTTGTCGCTGGCGCGCGCCATCGAGATCATCTCGGATGTCGCCGAGGCTCTCTCGGAAGCGCACCGCCACGGCATCATTCACCGCGACGTGAAGCCCTCGAACGTCATCATCAACGAGCGCGGCGAGGTGAAAGTGCTCGACTTCGGGCTGGCGAAACTCATCGGCGACGACGCCGACGGCGACCAGAACGCCGCGACGCTCGCAAGCCTCAAAACGCGCAGCGACGTGATGCTCGGCACGCCTCTCTATCTCTCACCCGAACAAGCGAAGGCCGCTCCCGTCGACGGGCGCAGCGACATTTTCAGTCTCGGCGCGCTGCTCTACGAGAGCATCACGGGACGCCCGGCCTTCGCCGGCGCCACGGTCGTCGAGATCGCGGCGCAGGTGCTCCACGTAATGCCGCCGCCGCCTTCGCAATTCAACCGGCTCGTGCCCGCCGAACTCGACCGCATCACCCTGAAAGCCCTCGCCAAGCGTCCCGAAGACCGTTACCAAACAGCCGAAGCCCTCATCGCGGACTTGCGCGCGCTCAGTTTTCACTTCTCCGAGTTGGACGACACGCGCACGCCGAGCATAGCCTCTTACTCCATCGGCGCGCATCGCACCAGCCCCCATCGCGCCACTTCGCTGACGACGCTCTCGGACAACTTGCGCCGCCCCCGCCTCTCCATCGCCGCCGTGCTGATCGGCGTCGCGGTGCTGGCGGGCGTCGGGTGGGGCGCGAGCTGGCTGTTGCGGACGAAGCCGCACGAGCCGTCGAACGAAGCGAAGGCCGCCTACGAGTTGGGCACGAATTTGCTGCGCGAGGGCGCGTACTATCAGGCGAGCCGCCGGTTGCTGCAAGCCACCAGCCTCGACGACAAGTTCGTGCTGGCGCACGCGCGCCTGGCCGAGGCCTTGACGGAACTCGACGACGCCGACGGCGCGCGTGATGCGATGCTGCGCATTGATTCGCACGCCGCCGACCGCGATGCCCTCTCGCAAACGGACGCCCTGCGTCTCGAAGCGATCCGCGCGACCGTCACGCGCGACTTCGCGCGCGCCGTCCGCGCCTACGGGCAGATCGCGCGCCAGTTGCCCGAACGCGCCGACGTGTATGTCGACCTCGGCCGCGCCTACGAGAAGACGGATCAAGTCAAAGAGGCCATCGAGAGCTACTTCGAGGCGACCAACCGTGACCCGGAGAACGCCACGGCCTACCTGCGCATCGGCATCCTCGCCACGCGCCAGACGAACCCGGCCAGCGCGCTCTCCGCCTTCGACAAGGCCGAACAGATTTACAAAAAGTATGCCAACGCCGAAGGCCAGACCGAAGTGCTCTACCGCCGCGGCTATCTCTCGCGCACCCGCGGCAACCTCAACGAAGCGCAGGCGCAGTTGCAGCAGGCGCTCGACATGGCGAAGGCGGGCGGCAACCTGTCGCAGCGCATCAACACGCTGTTGCAGTTGAGCGCGGTCGCCACGAATAAGAACGATCCGGCCGGCGCGCAATCCTACGCGAGCGAGGCGGTCGAACTGGCGCGCGCCAACGGCATGGAGAACCTGGTCGCGCTCAGCCTCGTAGACCTCGGCAACACCTTCCGCGGTCAGGGCAAATACGCCGAAGCCGAAAAGTACTTGCAGCAGGGATTGCTGTCCGCCCAGCGCAGCAACGCTTCACGTTACGCGGCCAAGGCTCTCGGCAACCTCGGCGGACTCTACATCCAGCAAGGCAACACCGAGGCGGGCATCCGCCACTTGCAGCAGGCGCTCGACTTCTATCAATCGGGCGGCTACCGGAAAGAGATGGCGCAGACCATCGCCCTGCTCGGCCGGGCTAAACGCCAGAAAGGCAACTACGAGGAGGCTCTGAACGCCTTCAACCAGACCATGCAGCTCGCCGATCAGGCGGCCGACCTCTCGCTCGCGGCGGAGATGCATTCGGAAATCGGCAACGTGCTCCTCCAGCAAGACAAGTACGTGGAGGCCTTGCATCATTTCGATGAGAGCTACAAGATTTACAAGTCGCTCAACAACGAACTGCGCACCGCCTACGGCTTATACAATCGCGGCGATGCGCTCTGGCCGCTCGGCCGCTATGAAGAGGCGCGTTCGATGTTTGAGCAGGCGCGCGCCATCGCCGAAAAGCCGGGCGGAGAGAATAAAGAGTTGTTGGCCTACATTTGTCTGGCGCGGGCGAACATGGCTTTGAGCCAACGAAATCTCGCCGAGGCCAAAGCCAAAGCCGCGCAGGCGCTTGAGGCGGCGGGCG
>DASQNL010000463.1:0-8554 GCA_035644995.1 Pyrinomonadaceae bacterium
GCGCGCCGGATTGGCAGAGGCCGAGGCCGTGGCCGAAGCCGCTGCCGCGAAAGACGAATTTGTCGCCCGCGCGCATCACTTCAAAACGCGAACTCTTGAGCAGGCTCCAACCGAGCGTGCGCCCGACGACGATCTTGAAATCCCAACCGCGCACCACCACGCGCCGCCCCGCGCCCCTGATCGAGAGTTGCTCGACGCGCCCCGTCGCATCGCGTTTGACGACCGCCAATTCCTCGACGCGCGCGCCGACATCCGTGCGCGCGTCTTCGCTTAAAGCCTTGGCGAGATGGGCGGCGGGGATGGCGTCCGTCCAGCGTCGGTGCGGCATGGCGGCGCAGTAGTCGTCGCGGACGCCGCGCAGGTAAGGCTCGCGCGCGGGCGCGCCCCAGAGCGTGTGGAGATTGGCCGTCTGCCCGCCGCAGGAGGTGGAGAAGAACACGTCGGAGGCGAGCCGGCCGCGCGCGTCGCGCAAGGCCTCTCCGTTCGTGTCGCCGACGGCGCGGCGGACGAGTTCGTGAAAGTCAGGGCGCGCGTTGGCCTGCGTGATCTGGATGAAACGCTGGCAATGGGTTGTGTTGCAGAAGTCGTAACCGTCGCGCGCGTGGCGGCGGAGATTCGAGAGGGCATAGGTGCGGCTGACGACCGCCTGCGCCTTCAACGCCGCGAACTCGTTCTCGACGCTCGACTCCGCCGCCAACACGCCGAACAGGTATTCGTCGAGCGGGAGTGCGCGCGTCACCTCCTCGCGCGCGAGGCGAACGCTGACGAGCGTCGCGCCGTTCGAGGCGCGCGATGCAGCGGCGAGGTCGCCCGCGTCGGTCGTGGACGGCGCGTTCGCGCGCGAGTCGGGAGCGGCGGCTTCGCCCGTCGTCAAACGCGCGTGTTCGGCGAAAACGGAGCGCGCGACCGCCGCGCTTTCTTTGCCCTGCCCGCGTTTGAGGAAGACGAGGACGGCCAGTTTGACTTCGGCGGGCGCGGGCGCGTCCGCTTGCGGAGCGACGGGTGATGTGCCCGCCGGGGTTTCGCGTTCGGAGGCGAGACCGACGAACCAGCCGTGTGTGTGGAAGCCGTCGGAGGCGTCGGTGGCCGTGCCGGTTTTGCCGAAGACGTGGGATGAAATCAAATCGAGGTCGGCCGGCGCGGCCGTGCCGTATTTGACCGCGCCGCGCAAGCCGGAGAGCAGGAGGGCGCGCTCGCCGGGCGCGATGTCGAGGCGTGCGATCTCGTGCGGGCGAAAATCGCCGGGCGCACCCTGTTGAGCGCGATAGAGGCGGCCGCCGTTGAAGAGTGCGGCGTAGGCGGCGACGAGTTGCAGGGGCGTCACGAAGAGTTCGTCGCCCTCGCCGAGCGCGGTCTTGACTTGCGGGTTGCCGCGCGGCAGTCGCGGCGGCATCGTCACGGTGGTCGCCGTGGTGGGGGCGGCAACGGGCGCGCTCGCCGGCCGGAACGTCGCCGTCGCGGCTTGCGCGCCGAACCCGTAGGCGGCGAGCGTGTGTTTGAACTCTTCGGCCGGGAGTCGTTCGGCGAGGCGCGCGAAGAAGTAGTTGCAGGAATGCGCGAGGGCTTGCGCGGGGCTGAAGGGCGGAACGTAGACGGGGTGCGAGCAGGTGAAATCCGCGCCGTGGCGCGTGTAATGCTTGCGGCAGGAGAGGCGCGCGTCCGTCTCGATGACGCGGGCGCGCAAGGCCGCCAGCAGCGTGAATGGCTTGATCACGGAACCGGGCGGGAAGGCCGCCGCTTCGGCCAGACGCGGGTTGACGGCGGCGCGCACCCGCCCCGTCTGCGCGTCCAAGACGATGATCGCGCCTTCGCGCGCGCCGAGCGAGAGGGAAGCGGCGCGCCGCAAGGCCGCATCAACTTCGCTCTCGCTCACACGCACGCGCACGCGTTCGCCTTCCGCCACGCCGGGTCGAGGCATTGACCAGGCGCAAAAGAGAGCGAGGCACACGCAGACGTGCGTCAGGCCACGACAGCGCGCCGCGTCGGGTGCGGGGAAGAGAAAGTTTTTAACTGCGGCGAGCACGGCTTTCATGCGGCACGGGCTTCAACTTTCGAGACGGGCTTCAACTTCCGAGACGCGCTTTAACTTCTGCGACGGGCTTTAACTTTCGAGGCGGACGTTAACTTGTGGCCGCCGTCGCCGGTGCGGCGTGCGGATGCGGTTGGTCGAGCGCGGGTTCGGTCGTCGTCGCCGTCGCCTGACCGCCGATGCGTGCGAGCGCGGCGACGGTCATCACCCAACCGAAAAGCATGAGCGAGAAGGCGAGGAGGATGCGCGCGCCGAAGATGGCGAGTTCGAGCGTGTTGCTCGTGACGGGCGTGCGTTTCGTGATCAGAAAATAGGGGATGAGGGCGAAGACGATCATGCCGACGCCATAGGTCAGGAGGCTCGATGCGGAGAAGGCGCGCAGGAGGTGGCGGGGGAGGCGCGCGAAGGCCGCGACGAGTCCGTCGCGCGCGGCGGCGAGCCAGAGGTGGATGGCGATGAGCGGGAGGAAGAGGCCGAGCACGAGGAGGCGCAAGGCCGAGACGAAGAGGTACTTCCAGCGCACGGGCGGTTTCGGCTTCGCTGATTCGGACGCGGATTCCGCGTCGCCCTCCGGCACGCTGCGCGAGTATTCGACGTTGGCGCGTTCCTCCGGCGTCAACTCCGCGCGCCGCTCAAGTTTGTTCAAGAGATAGACCGAGAGCACGACGAGCAAGATGACGGGAACGCTCGCCGCGAGCACTTTCAGGAAACTTCGCCCCGTGCGCCGCAGCAATTCGCCCGCGCCCCTCTCGCCGACGGCGTAACTCGCCACCGCCGCCTGCACGACGAAGAACAGCAGCGGCGCGGCGAGCGCGGTCGCGCCCGTCACGAACAACTGCCAGAGGTTCGCTTCGCGCGTCGTGATGAAGAAGAAGACGGCGGCGATGAGCGCGAGGTAGAGCGCGACGAGCACGGCGAGCGCGCGGGGCGCGCGCACGAGGTCGCGCGCGGCGGCGAAGATGGAGGCGAGTACGTTCTTGGTCATGTCTGTACCTTCAAGTTCAAACTGTTCACTGCCGGTCGAGGATGGTCAGCTTCCCGCTCGCCGTGTTGGACTGCACGGTCGGCTGGTACATCAATTCGACGCGCGCCGGGGCGACGCGGAAGTCGCCCGGCTCCTGCACGCGCATGGCGTACTGGAAGGTGGCGCGTCCGTCGAAGTAGTTGAGGAAGAAGGCCGTGCGTTGGTCGCGGAACTCGCGCGCGCTGTACCAGTCGCTCCAGCCGCTCTCCGTATGGTTGAGATTGAGGCCGCTGATGTTCTCGACCTGTTCCGCGCCCGCCGGGATCGGGTCTTCGATGAGGACGTAGGGCGCGGGCGCGCCTTCGACGACGAGACGCGAGACGATCTGATCGCCGGAACGCAACTCGCCCGAAAGCGGCTCGGTCTTCCACTTCAAATTACCGTTGCCGTCGTCGTCCACGCGCAGGCGCAGGTACTCGCGCGTGATCTTCAAGCCCGCGTTATTCTTGGGGGCGGTCTGTTCGTCGTTCGTCGCGTATTCGAGCGCGGCGGACGCGTAGAGCACGCCGCCGCCGCGTTTGACGAAACGCACCTGAGTTGCGCCGCCGACCTGCTCGTTCTTGCGCGTGACGGAGAAGGATTTCGCGCCCGTCGCATCCGCGCCCGTCACCTGCTCGGCCAAGACCTGCTCGTTATTGACGTAGACCTCAAGCGCGTAGTCGGGCGAGAGTTCGTTGCTGACCTTGAGGTAATCGGTCAGGCCGAAGATGACGAACGCGGTCTGGCGGGTGGAAACCCAGTAGCCGCGGCCGCGCGAGCGGCTCGCCATCGTCCAGCGCACGGCCTTCGGCAAGACGCCGCTCGCGGGCGCGATCTGCGCGAGGGCTTTGATCGAGAGCGCGGTCGCTTCGATGCTGTTGTCCTCTTCGTAATCCCCGGTCTTGCGGCGCGATTGCCAGTGGGCATCGAAGTCGCTCTGGGCGGCGGAGCGTTCGATCTCGGCGGCCAGCGAGCGCGCGCGCGCGTCGCCGCGCTGCTTCAACGTGAGCGCGAGCAGGGCGCGCGCGTAGGGTTGCAGCCGCCCGCGATTCGTCACCAGGTCTTCGATGTAGCGGGGGTTGACGCCGCCGCTCGCGTTCAGCGCATAGACCATGTAGGCGCGCGTCTCCATGCCGATCTCTTTGCCGTCGTCGTTGCGGCCGGCGTCGAGCAGGCCGGACAATTTGCCGCGCCCGCGCTCCACGCGCGTGTCGTCCGTTTGATAACCGGCTTGCGAGGCCATCGTCAGCCCGTCAACGACGTAAGCCGTCATCCACGGGTCGGTCGGGTCGTCCTTCCACCAACCCCAGCCGCCGTCGTCGTGCTGGAAATTGTAGAGCCGCGTCAGACCTTTCTTCACCTTCTTGTTGATGTTGTTGGTGTCGCGGATGGAAGCCTGCTCCACGTTGCGCAGGGTGTTGGCGACGATCACGGTCGGGAGAAACTGCGACATCGTTTGTTCGACGCAGCCGTAGGGAAAGCCCGTCAGGTAATCGAGCGCGCCGAATAGAGTGGCGGCGACGGAGGGCGCGGCCTCGATGCGGAGCGTGCGCGCGCGCGGGTCGGCGTTGTTCGGCAAATTGATGTTGATGGTGCGCTCGGCGTCCCCGTCGCCGGAGAGCGTCGCGGCCTCGCCCAAGGTCTGTTTGAGTCCGCGCGGAACGATGGGAAGCCCTAACTCGACGGCGTCCGAGTCGGTGTCGGTCAGGGCTTTGGCGAGGAGCGTGACGCTGCCCGTCTGTTGCGCGCTGACGCGCCAGTTGATGCGGTGCTCGCCGTTCTTCGGGATCGTCACGGTCTGCGCGGGCGGGTCGAGCAGTTGCGCTCCCGTCACGCTCAGGGAAATCTGGGTCGTCTTGTCGGCGTTCAGATAATTGTGCGCGATGCCGGAGAGCGTGACGGTGTCGCCGGAGGTCAGGAAGCGCGGCGTGGCGAGCCGGATGATGACATCCTTACGCTCGACGATCTTGCTCGTCGCCGCGCCGACGCGCGTGTCGGCCGTGACGGCGCGGGCGGTGGCGCGCCACGTCGTCAGGTTGTCGGGCAGTTCGACCTTCACGTTGGCCTTGCCGTCCGCGCCCGTCACGACCGACGGCTGCCAGTAGGCCGTGTCTTTGAATATTTTTCGGATCAGCGGTTCGACGAAGTCGCCCTCGTTTTTGAAGTCGGCGAGTTGTTGCGCGCGCCGCGCGGAGGCGAGTTGGATCGCCTTTTTGCCCGCGTAGCCGGTGAAGTGGTAGTTGATGGCGAAGGTGGTGTTCACCTCGTTGTAGCGTTGCGCGTAAAACTGCTTGCGGATGTCGCCGGCGGTATCCTGCATGATGCTGTAGACGGCTTCGTCAACCACGCCGAAACTGACTTCCGCGCCCGCCGCCGGGCTGCCGTCGCCGTTCCGCGCCGAGATCGTGTAGGAGGCCGTTTCGCGCGGCCTGTACTCGCGCTTGTTCGGCACGATCTCGACTTTCAGGAGGCGGTCACGCGGCGGCACGACGAGCGACGCGGAGGCCGAAAACATCTCGCCGTTTTTGACGTAGGACACGTCGAGGAAGAAGTTCGGGGCGTGGCGCGCTTCGATGGGCACGTCGATGACGACGGCGCGCCCCGTTGCGCTGATCTGCCTGACGCTCATTACGCTCAGGAGTTCGGTCGTGACCAGCAGGTGCGCCTTGTCGGTCGGCAGCAGGGCGAGAACGTGCGCCGTCTCGCCCGCCTTGTAAGACTTCTTATCGGGGACGAGCTTCACCGCCTCGCTCTCCTGATACGAATAATCCGCAAATTGTTCGCTGCGGTCGGCCACCCAGAGCGAGCCGCCCATCGAGGCCACGGCCTGACCGTTCTCCCAAACCGTGGTCTTGATCTGGATGTTGCCCGGCCGCTCGACGCGGTATTCATAGACGGCCTCGCCCTGCGCGTTCGTCTGCACGTTCGCCGTGGACAGGTCGCGCTCGCGCAGCTTGTACTCGTAATACTTGTAGCCGTAGTCGTTCTTCTCGATCTTCTCCCAAGTGTTTTCGACGAAGGTAAGCGTGACATTCGCCGCCCTCTCGCGGCCTTCGTAGTCGCGCGTGCGGACGAGAATCTTCGCCGTGTCGCCTTGATAATAGACGTAGCGATCCGTCGTCGCTTCGGCGACCACGGAGCCGCGCGTGCCGACGAACTGCGCGCTCGACTGCATCATGCGGCGCGAGGCGTCCGTCACCTGCGCTTCGAGGCGATAGGTGTAATCCCAACGCTCCTTCGCCGAGGGCTGCGGCACGGCGAAGCTAACTTGAAAATTGCCCTGCGCGTCGAGTTTGCCCTCGCCCTCCTTGACCATCGAATCGCCGTAATCGCCGCCCCCGCCGTCGTAGCCGCCCGGTTCTTCTTCCTCCGCCACGCCGAAGCTGTCTATCGGGTCGCCTTCGGGGTCGGCGAAGTCTGGATAGTAACGCTCGCGGTAGATGTAATACTTCACCTCGGCGCGTGTGACGGGCGCGCCGAAGAAGTAGCGCGCCGAGACGTTGAACTTAACCTCGGAGCCGGTGGGCGCGAAGCGTTGCGGCGTGGAGACGGCCACTTTGAATTCGGGCTTCTTGTATTCCTGCACGTCGAAGTAGCCGCTGGCCGTGCCGCCTTCGGCCGTCAGCGCCTTGATGTTGTAAGTGCCGAGCGGGGCGTCTTCGGGGATGTCAACCTCGCCGCTGAACGTGCCGCGCGAAGAGAGCATCACTTCGCGCTCAAACAGCTTTCCGCCGCTCGTGTCTTCGACGCTGACCGTGACCGCGCCGCCCGGCGTTTGATAGCCGCGCTCGCCGAGACGGCGCAGGATGCCTTTGAAATAGACTTTCTGCGCCGGGCGATAGACGGGGCGATCCGTGTAGATGTAGCTCGTCAAACTTTCCGACTCGCCGCCGTAGCCGCCGAAGATGTAAGAGTCGAGATCGGAAATGGCGAAGTTCTCGCGTTCCTGCGCCATGACGAGATAGGAGGGCGAATCGTCTTCATCGCCCTCGCCGCCTTCGCCTTCCTCCGCGCCTTCTTCCGAGTCTTCCTCCGCATTCCGGCCTTCACCCGTCGTTGCTTTGCGCGCGACTTTGGTGCGGAGGATGCCTTGATTGTCGGTCGTCCCGGTGGTGAGGGTGTTCTGGCCTTCGACCACCTGCACCGCGACGCCCGCGCGGGGCGCGCCCGTCTGCCGGTTGACGGCGTAAACCAGCAGTTGGCCGTCGCGCGAAGTCTTCTCGATCATCGTGAGGTCTGTGACGATGGCGACGGAGAAGGCGCGCAAATCGCCGTTGACGGCTTCGACGAGGTAGACGCCCGGTTCGCGCTGGCCGAGCGGGATCGAGCGGCGGTCGTATTCATTGTCGAGCGGCGGAAGTTTCTCGCGCCAGCCGCGCACGAGTTGATCGTCGTTCAGGAGCGGCACGCGCGCGTAGTCGGCCACGTTCAAGGGCGTGCGCTGCACCTCGGCTTCCTTGAGTTCGTCGGGCGCGCGAAAGGTTTGGTTGAAGGTCTTGCGCGCGGAGTTTTTCAGTTGTGCGCGAAAGTAGTCGCGGAATCCGTTGTAGAAATAGTTCTTGAAGGCGCGCACGCGTTCGAGGAACGTGGGCTTGCGCTTGCGGAAGTAGTTCTGAAACTCGCCCTCTTCGTCTTCGCCGAAGCGATGCGGGTCGTCGAGCGCGCGGAAAAATTTCACGGGGTCGCCCACGCGATAGACGCGGAAGTCAATCGAGTCGATGTCGCGGTAGCTGAGCCAGAGGCGCGGGCGTTCGTTCGTGCCGTAGGTGCGGTTGGCGGCGAGCGAGAAGAAGGGCTTGGCCGGGAGGTTCGGGTCGCGCTCTTTGTACTCGATCTCGTTTGCATCGCCCGCCGGCACGCCTTCGGCCAGCATGCGCAGCCGCCAGAACGAGAAGGAGAAAATGACAAAGACGACCGCCAGGTAGATCAAGCTCGAAGTCAGGAGTTTTCGACTGTTCATAAAGTCAGCCCTTCGCCAACGTTCAACTCAATAATCATTCGCGTACAAAAATGGCAGAGCGTGTTTCCGAAGTCTCAACGAAGAATCTTGAGGCGGTAGAAGCCCAAAAAGTTGCGGTTGGTTGCCACGGGTCGCCAGCGTCGATCCGGATGCTCGTCGAGCACGGCGAGGCGCACCTTTCTGATCGCGCCCCCGCGACCGCCGTCGCTGTCCGCCGACGCGCCCGTGTGATAGACGACCCAATCGCTCGCGCCTTCGGCGGCCTCGCGCGCCTCGCCCAAAAAGATCATGACGTGATAGGGATACCGCCCCGCCCACGGCTGATGAAAGAACAGGAGATCGCCCGCCTCGGCGCGCGCGCGGTCGCGCGAGACGAACTCAGCGTTGAACTCCTTGAGCGTGCGCGCGTCGGCGAAATCGGAGAAGGTGTCGTTCGTCAGATCGTTCTCTTGAAACGCGCCGGGGCGCGTGCGAAAGAGGCGTTCGCCTAAGGGGCTGCCGCGTTCGAGCGTGTAGGCGCGCACGTCGGGCGCGACCGATTCGTATGCGCCGCCCATGCGTC
>DASQNL010000464.1:0-2563 GCA_035644995.1 Pyrinomonadaceae bacterium
TGGAGTCGAGCCGGTCGAGTTCGGCTTGCTCGCCCCGCGTGCGTTTCTTCGTCGGAATCGCCCTCAACTCGATCATCTGCCCGTAATCGGGATTCTGCGCGGCGGCGCGCCGCTCGATGCCTTCAGGGTGCAGGGAGAGAGCGCGCAGCATTTCGGCCGCCTCCGTCAGTCTGCCCTCGATGTTATTGCCGAGATAATGCGACTCGTCAGGAACGATCAAGTCCCACTTGCGCGCCGCGAGCGTGTTGTTTTGATAAAAGTTGGCGTAGGTCGTGACGACGATCTGAGCGCGCCCGACCTGTTTCTTGGCAGCGAACACTTCCTCGAAACCATCCTCGAACATATCGGGCGACATATCGATCACGTCGTCGTCGTCGAGTCGGCGAACGATCACGGTGTTGGCATCGCGGCTAAGGAGTTCGTGAGTTGCGCCGCCGGTTTCTCCCGCGTGGCGGTAAAGTTTCCGCGTGTCGTTGCCGGCGGGCGCGGCGTTATCTACGACCCCGCCGTTCTGCCCGTTGTCTTTCGTGCCTTCCAGTTGCTTGATTGTGAGGCCGAGATTTTCTGCCGAGCTAACCCAATCACGACACACCTTGTCGGACGGGGCCAGGATGAGAATGTTGTCTTTGCCGCGCCGCGCGAATCGCTTGACGATGCCGAGACCCGTGTAGGTCTTGCCCGTGCCGGTACCGTTGGTGAAGAGAACGCCATAACCGCCGGGCGCAACGAAACGCTGTTCGGCGAATAACACATCTTCCTGCTGTTCGGGAAGAAGGAAAGGCAGGGTCGCGCGGATGTTATCGAGATCGGCGAGTTCGGTCGGAAGAGAATCGGCGGCGCGCTGGAGTGCGCGTTTCTCAGTTAGTTGTTGAGGGCTGTGAGAAGCCTTTCTAACTGCTTCTGTTGGAATATCGCCAACCGGCGCGATCTCGTCGCTAACATCGTCGCTTCTTTGCTGGAGTTCAGTTCCGGTAAGGCTTGTCTCATCTGCGGATGCTTCTGACAATAGCGACGGATTGCTTCGCGCTCCGCGAGTAGCGGGGCGACTTCGAGATACGCGAGCGCGACCTGCGGGTGAATTTTCTGTTGCTCCAGACGCTCCACTTGGAGACTGTGAGCCTCCGTTAGTTCGTCCTGGTTGAGAGTCAGAAACGCCCGCCCGAAGTCCGTCCTCAGACCCTCCTGCGCTATCTGATTCCAGATTGCCGCCGCTATGCTCAACATGATCGCTATTTTCCTCTTCCGCTTCGGCCGCGTCAATAGAATTTTCCGCTTCCGGCGTGAAGATTTCCGGTTGCGTGACGAGCGGCGCATAGAACGACAGGATTTCGTTCTCGTAATTAGTGCCGTCCTCCCCGATGCCGGAAATTGTCTCGCCATTGACACCCTCGCCGGTTGACTCGACCTTAAAGACGTTCGTTTGATAGCCGGGCACGATGCCGCGAACCCACTCGCCGACTTCCGGTTTTCGCTCTGCATCTACTATCGTTTGACGAAGGTTTCGCGCGATCCTCTCGTCGCGCTCCTTTACCCAATCGGGTTGCGTGCGCTCGGCGATGGCGCGACCCTTCGCGGTTAGAACATAACGCTTGCCGCGAAACGTCTCGACCTCTTCGACAAGGCCGCGCGTGGCGAGTGCCTTCACCGCCTCACTGAAAACTTCACCTTGCCCGGTCGGTACATGCCGCAGACGGATACGGCCTGTGTCCAGATCGGCCGTCTCGATCAAACCGCGTTGGCGCGGCGTGAGTCCTTCCAGTTCGGGGTCAACCTTAAACTGGTCGGTTGGCAGAGCATCGAGAAAACCCTCTTTGATGATGCGGTCAACGCTAGAAGCCATGCGCGGGTTAATCGCGTCGTCGCCGGTGTGCCAGAGAGCGACAAGACGACCATCCGCGCCGACGCGGAATTGGCCGCCGCCGACGTAAGGCGCGGCAACCGTGAGTTTTTCGCCGGTGCGGTCGATGGTGAGCGGGTCGAAATAGCGATATTGAAAGACGGCCTTGAAATCGCGGCCACTCTTCAACTTGTCTGCCAGTCCTAACCCGGCGATGAGCCGCACAACATGATTGCCGACATTACGTTGATCGGTCGAGATAGCGGCGGTTGATGCGTCGGCGTCGACCGGCGCGCTCATCATATCGGCGAACGTGACCGTCGGCGTCTCTTCCACTTCGGTCGCCGGTGATTCGTCGGCCACGGCCGCGAAGTCTCCGGGCGCGTCAATTTCAGGCGACTCGTCTTTCAGTTCTTCCCAGGCGATCTCAAACGCGCGCGCGAACAGGCGCGCGCGTTCTCCGAAATCCTCGATAAAGGCGCGCACGGCATCGGAGAAGAGAATCGTGCCCTCCTGCACGTAGGTACGCGCGAGTTTGACCACGACGGTCAGCTCCTTGACTGACGGCATGGGCGCGCCGCCGTGCATCAACTTATCGCCGCGCGTCGGGTCGCCGCCGGCATCTCTCACCTTTTCATCTGCGAGATCGGAGAGTTCGGCTAGTAGCTTCGCGCGCTCGGCGCGGATTGCCTTGATTTCCAATTTCATCTCGACCGGGGCGGGCTT
>DASQNL010000465.1:0-2357 GCA_035644995.1 Pyrinomonadaceae bacterium
GCTCGACCCGCACACGCCCGTGCGCAACTTAGGCATCGGCCAGCAGCAACTCGTCGAAATCGCCAAAGCACTCTCGCAGGAAGCGCGCCTGCTCGTGCTCGATGAGCCGACCGCCGCGCTCACCGGCGCGGAAGTCGAGACGCTGTTCGGCATCCTGAATAACTTGCGCGTGCGCGGCGTCGGCATGATCTACATCTCGCACAAGCTCGACGAGGTGTTTCGCATAAGCGACCGCATCACGGTGCTGCGCGACGGGCGCACGGTCGGGACGGACGAGACGCGCTCGCTCACCGAAGGCAAGGTCATCGCGCGCATGGTCGGGCGCGAAGTCGGCGACATTTTCCCCGCGCCCGATCACGCGCCGGAGGGTGAAGTGATGTTCGAGGCGCGCGGCTTCACGGTCGAAGATTCGGCGGTCAAGGGCAAGCTTCTGGTTGACGGAGTGAGTTTCGCAGTCAGGCGCGGCGAGGTGCTGGGCATCGCGGGTTTGATGGGCGCGGGGCGGAGCGAACTTCTGATGGCGGTCTTCGGCGCGCACGCGGGGCGCGCACGCGGGGAAGTGTTCGTCGCGGGCAAGCGCGCGCGGATTGAGAGTCCGGCTGACGCCATACGGCACGGCCTCGGCTTCGTCACCGAAGATCGCAAGCGCTTCGGACTCGTGCTAGACCAGACCATCCTCAGCAACATGACGCTCGCGGGACTCGCGCGCCTTTCGGGGCGCTTCGTGACGAACCTCGACGCGGAAGCGGCGGCGGGCAATCGCTCGATGCGGGAGTTGCGCGTCAAAGCCAACTCGGTCTTCACGGTCGCGGGCACGCTCTCCGGCGGCAACCAGCAGAAGGTGGTGCTCGCCAAGTGGTTGTTGACGAACCCGCGCGTGCTCTTTCTCGACGAGCCGACGCGCGGCATAGATGTCGGCGCGAAGCAGGAGATTTACGCGCAGATCAATGCGCTCGCCAAATCCGGCCTCGCCATCGTGCTCGTCTCGTCGGAGTTGCCCGAAGTGCTCGGCCTCTCCGACCGCGTGCTCGTCCTCCACGAAGGGCGCGTGACGGGCGAGTTCACACGCGCGAACGCGACGCCGGAAAAAGTTATGGCCTGCGCGACGGGACATGAACAGAGAGGCTAGAGGTTAGAGGTCAGAGATTAGTAGAAAGCAGTTCGCATCTTTAACTGACCTCTGATCTCTGACCTCTGATCTCTGAGGCTTATTTATGAGTCAGCAAACTAACGAACCGCCCGCCCATCGCCCGCCGGTCAACGCCGACATAGCGCCCGCGCCAGCCGACGCGGAGTTGACGCGGCAGACGCGCATCGGCAACTTCAAAATTCCGACCGACGCTTTGCGCGCCTACACGATGCTGTTCGCGCTCGTCGCCATCTGGATTTATTTCAACTTCGCGACCGACGGGATTTTTCTTGACCCGCGCAACTTCTCCAACCTGATGCGACAGACGGCGGTGACAGGCGTGCTCGCCGTCGGCATGTTGATGGTCATCGTGACGGGGAACATAGACCTGTCGGTCGGCTCGCTCGTCGGCTTCATCGGCGGCGTGGCGGCGTTCGCGCAAGGGATCGAAAACGGTTGGGGACTCGTGCCGACGCTCGCGGCGGCGCTCATCGTCGCCGTCGCCTACGCCGAAGCGCAGGGCGCGCTCGTCGCCTACGCGAACATTCCGGCCTTCATCGTGACGCTCGGCGGCTTGCTCGCGTGGCGCGGCGTCGTGTTAGGAATGACGCGCGGGGAGACCATCCCGATCACGCTGCCGGGCTTCAAGGCCATCGGCCAGCAGTTCGTGACGCGCCCCGTCGGCCTGGCGCTCGCGCTTCTGGCCGTCGCGGCCATCGTGTGGATGAACGCGAGGCGGCATCGCGCGCGCGAGCGTTACGGGCTGGAGAAGTCGAGCATGTTGAGCCTGGCGCTCCGCATCGTGCTGCCGTCGCTCGTCGTTGTGCTGTTCATACAGCGCATGAACGCTTACGAGGGGATGCCGATTCCCGTCATCATCCTGATCGCCGTGGCGCTCGGCGGGGCGTTCCTCACGCAGAACACGACGTTCGGACGCTATCTCTACGCCATCGGCGGCAACCCCGACGCCGCGCGTCTCTCCGGCATCAACGTGCGCAAGCACATCTGGGCGGTCTTTTGCATCATGGGCTTGCTGGCGGGTGTGGCCTCGCTCATCTACACGGCGCGCGTCGGGAGCGCGTCGCCGGACGCAGGGAACCTGCTCGAACTCGACGCGATTGCGGCGTGCGTCATCGGCGGGACGAGTTTGATGGGCGGGCGCGGGACGGTCTTCGGCGCGTGCCTCGGCGCGCTCTTTATGGCGAGTCTGGACAACGGCATGTCGCTT
>DASQNL010000466.1:0-6706 GCA_035644995.1 Pyrinomonadaceae bacterium
GGGCGCGCGGTCAGAAAAGTCGTCGGCGCGTTGCCCGCGCCTGGGCCGACGAGGTAGAGATAGCCGCGCTCGCGCGTCACGAAATGAAACTTGAACTGCTGCCCCGACGGCAACGATAACTCTCCCGACGCGACGCGCCGCCCCTCGCCTTGCCCGGCCGCGTCGTCGAAGGCTTCGATCCAGTAGTGCATCAACTCGAAGCGCGCGGGCGACCCGGCCGCGCTTCCGCCCGACGCCCCGAAAGCTCCCTCGTCGTTACCCGCCGCGCGCCGCGAGCTATTCCACGCGAGCCAACCGCCCGCGACCACCACGACGACCAATGTCAACGCGAGCGCGCACACGGCGAGCAACTTAACCGGCGAGCGTCGCGCCGCCGCCGGCGCGATGCCATGCGCGTGAGGCGCGAACTGCGTCTGCTCCGGCGTCCGCTCCGGCTTTCGCTCCGGCGTCTGCTCCGGCTTTCGCGCGCTTGTCTGTCCCTCATCGGGCGTCGCCGTCCCTTCTTGCGCCGCAAGTTCCTGCGGCGCAGTCCGGACGGCTGCGCGCGGCGCGGCCGTCAACGCCGTCTCCGCGAGGTTTTCGCGGATGAGCGTCTGCGAGGATTCGAAGTCGAGCGGCGCGAAGGATGCGTCCGGCCTGGCGGCGTCCGGCCTGTCGGCATCCGGCGTCGGATGAATCCCGGAGGCGTGGCCGAGCGCGGCGCGCATCTCCGATGCGAACATGCCGGCGGTGGCCTGCCGCTCCGCGCGATCCTTCGCCAACGCGCGTTCCACCACCCGCGCGAACTCCTCCGGCACGCCCGCCACGACCCGGTGCAAAAGCGGCAACCCGCGACTCACGTGCCCCTGCCGCAGTTCTCCGAGCGTGTGGCCGAAGAAAGGCTTCGCGCCCGTGATCAACTCGTAGAAGATAACGCCGAGACTGTAGATGTCCGTGCGCCCGTCGATCTCCGCGTTGCCGTCGCGCGACGGCTCGCCCCACTGTTCCGGCGACATGTAATAAGGCGTGCCGAGAATTTGTCCGGCCAGCGTGAGCGCGCCGCCGTCGCCGCCCGCGTGCGTCTCCGCCGCGTCGCGCAGTTTGGCGATGCCGAGGTCGAGCAGTTTCACCTGCAAGTCGCCCGCGGGCGGGCGGTGGAGCATCACGTTCTCCGGCTTCAGGTCGCGGTGGACGACGCCGTGCGCGTGCGCGGCTTCGAGCGCGCTCACGACGGGTTCGAGAATCCGCCACGCCTCCGCCGGGGTCAGCCGCCCGCGCGCCTTCAGTTCCTTATCGAGCGAGTGGCCTTCGACGTATTCCATCACCATGTAGGTGAGGCCGTCCGCGCCCGTGCGCAGATCGTAAACCGTGACGGCGTTCGGGTGGCGGAAGCGACGCGCGGCGCGCCCCTCGCGCTGAAAGCGGCGCAGCCACGCGGCGTTGTTACGCATCTCCGGCTTGAGCGTTTTGATCGCGACGCGGTCGCCTAAGAGGATGTGGCGGGCGCGGTAGAGCGTGCCCATGCCGCCGCGCGCGATGAACGACTCGATCTCGTACTGCCCGTCGAGCACGCGCCCGACCATCTCCTCGCCCGCTCCGGCGTCTTCCAGCACTTCGCCGTCGCGCGGGCAAAACGTCGCCGCGCTCTCATACTTCGTTTCACATTGTGGGCAGGTTTTCATCGCAGAGGTTTGGACGAACGCCGTCAGGGAAACACTCGCGCCGGCGACGGGCGCGCGCGCCGCGACGGCGACCGATCAGGCGCGAAAGTCTAACACGGCCGCGCGGGCGCGTGAATCATTCCGGGCGGCGGCGGCGCGATTGCGCGAACTCCCCGACAACCCAAAAAGATGATGCGGACATCGAAGTAAAAGGTTAAACTCTGGCGCGTTATACCTACGTGCTCTCAGCGTTTACCCCCAGACCGCTCGGAGAATTGTTTTTTATGACGATCCTGGAACGTCTCGGCCAGCGTTCACAATCATTCCTGATCATCCTCGGTCTGCTGCTCGTCGTCCTGCAAAGCGTCATCAACTACCTGACCGGGCCGGGCATCGCGTTCTACATATTCTATCTGCTGCCCATTTCGCTGGTCGCATGGCTCGTCGGCCGACGCGCCGCCGTCTTCGTCTCGTTCGCCAGCGCGTCCGGCTACCTGTTCACCGAGCAGATGAACGGCCACTTCGACGCGCGCTCCTTCATCCCCTATTTCAACCTGCTCGCGCAACTCGCCGCCTTCCTCTTCGTCACCTACTTCGTCTCCGCGCTCCGCCGCTCGCACAATCATCAGCGCGAACTCGCGCGCACGGACGATCTGACGGGCGTCATCAACCGTCGCTCGTTCTTCGAGGCGTCGCAGCAGGAGATCAACCGCGCGCGCCGTCATCGCCACCCCTTCACCGTCGCCTACATGGACGTGGACGACTTCAAATTAATCAACGACAACTACGGCCACAGCATCGGCGACATGGTGCTCCGCAGCGTGTCGCAGACGATCAAACACAACATCCGTGAGATCGACGTGGTAGCCCGGCTCGGCGGCGACGAGTTCGTCATCCTGATGCCGGAGACGGGCGAGGCGGCGGCCGAGGCCGTCGTCGCGCGCGTGCATCAAAACATCATGAAGACGATGCGCGAATACGGCTGGCCGATCACGTTCAGCATCGGCGTCGTGACGTGGACGACGCCGCCGCGCACCGTGGACATCATGATCAAGCAGGCCGACGAGGCGATGTACGAAGTCAAGAACGGGGGGAAGAATCGCGTCACGCATCTCAAGCTCTCCGGCGAACCCTTCGTGGCCGCCACTTAAATTTTCCGGCCTCCAAACGCGCCTCCAACCCTTTCTCCCCGATGAACACGACCGACGTTCTCGTTCTCGCCCTGCTCATCCTCGCCGCCGCCGCGCTCTATTCGTCGGTCGGCCACGCCGGGGCGTCCGGGTATCTGGCCGCGATGGCTCTCTTCGGCCTCGCGCCCGCCACGATGAAGCCGACCGCGCTCTGCCTGAACATCCTCGTCGCTTCAATCGCCACCTTTCGTTTTTGGCGCGCGGGCTGTTTCCACTGGCCGCTTTTCTGGCCTTTCGCCGTCGCCTCGATTCCGCTCGCCTTCATCGGCGGCGCGCTCACTCTGCCGAACGCGATCTACAAACAGATCGTCGGGGCGACGCTGCTCTACGCGGCCGTCCGTCTCTTCCTGTTCACGCGGGCGCAGGCCGAGGCGACGGCGGCGACGCGCCCCGTGCCGCTCGTGACGGCGATCCTCTTGGGCGGATTGCTCGGATTTTTGTCGGGACTGACGGGGGTGGGCGGCGGAATCTTTTTAAGTCCGCTGCTGTTGCTCTCCGGCTGGGCGGACACGCGGCGCACGGCGGGCGTCTCGGCCGCCTTCATCCTCGTCAACTCAATCGCCGGGCTGTCGGGCAACTTGACCAACCTGCGCGCGCTCCCGCCCGCGCTGCCCTACTTCGCGCTCGCGGCCATCGTCGGCGGCGTGATCGGCTCGGAGTTCGGCAGCCGCCGCTTGACGAGCGTGGCGATCCGCCGCCTGCTCGCCGTCGTGCTCGCCGTCGCGGGCGTGAAGATGATTTTAGTTTGAATGAAAATCGGTGTGCGTAAGATAAGAGCCGCCGGCGGGTAACCGTCGGCGGCTTGATTGCATCGAGGTGAAGTTGCCGGGAGACAGGTAACTCGTCGCCCGGACAAGCCGCGCCGTCAGTCGTTATCGGGTTCGGGCGGCTGCGTCGAATCGGCGACTTTGATGTCGGCTATCGTGCCGACGCCGACGGGACGCGTGTCGGGCGCGCCGCCGATCATCTCCGCGGCGGTCGTCTCACCGGCGGTTTCCAGATCGCCGACATCGCCGTCGGTGATGTCAATCTCGTCGGTCGTGTCCTTCGTGCTGTCAGCGTCGGTCATTCGCCCGGCCTCCTCCGGTTCGCTTCACACTCCGAGCGGGGCGTGCAGCGTTTCCGAGACTTCGCCCGCCGCCGCGCCGTCGTAAATCTTTCGCGCATACTCCTGCACCATGCGGTCGCTGTTGAAGGCGGGCACGAGCGTCTCGATGGCGCGTTTCATCATCCCGACCCAGCGACGCGGGATGCCGTTCTCGTCGCGCTCGTAGTAAGCGGGCACCACCTGTTCTTCGAGCAACTGGTAGAGCGAGGCGGCGTCGCGCATGTCTTCCTCGTGGCTCTCGCCTTCGGCGTGCATGTCGCCGATAGCCCAGCCGTTCGTGCCGTCGTAGCCTTCCGGCCACCACCCGTCGAGGATGGAGAAATTCAAGCCCCCATTCATCGCCACCTTCTCGCCGCTCGTGCCCGACGCTTCCAGAGGGCGGCGCGGCACGTTCAACCACACGTCAACGCCTTGCACGAGACGATGCGCGATCTCCTGATCGTAGTCTTGCAGAAAGACCGTGCGATTGATGACTTGCGGGTCGAGTTTCCAGAGCGCGAGTTGTTGCAGGATTTGCTTCGCGCCCTGATCCTGCGGGTGCGCCTTGCCCGCGAAGACGAACTGCACGGGACGCTTCGCATCGTTGATCAACTTCAACAGGCGGTCGGGGTCGGACAGAATCAAACTCCAACGCTTGTAGGCCGCCACTCTGCGGGCGAAGCCGATGGTCAAGGCATCGGGGTCGAACGTCCGGCGCGCCGACTCGACGAACTCCATCCCCTCGCCGCGCTGGAGACGCACGAAGTATTGCCGCTCGCGGACGAAGGCGATCAGCTTTTGCTTCATCAGGCGATGCACGCCCCACAATTCTTCGTCGGGAATGTTCGCCACGCCGCGCCGCCAGGCTTCCGTGTCGCACTCGTACTCTTCCCAATCGGGCGCGACGTATTTTTCGTACAAGCCGCGCAAGAGCGGCGAAACCCACGTCGGGGCGTGAACGCCGTTCGTCACCGAAGTGATCGGCACTTCATCCACGCCGCGTTCGGGAAACATCTTCTGCCACAACTCGCGCGACACTTCGCCGTGCTTGCGGCTCACGCCGTTCGTCGTGCGGCACATCTTCAGGGCGAGCGGGGTGAGTCCGAAAAGTTCCTCTTCGTCGCCCGCGCGGACGCGGCCGAGATCGAGAAATTGTTCGTGCGTGAGGGTGAGCGATTCGGTGTAGCCGCGCCCGAAA
Organism: Pyrinomonadaceae bacterium; assembly: GCA_035644995.1. GTDB lineage: Bacteria > Acidobacteriota > Blastocatellia > Pyrinomonadales > Pyrinomonadaceae > JAIVJZ01. Next base: position 5,116 of record DASQNL010000466.1, read on the forward strand.
CAATGTTCGACGAGCGACGGCAGAAATTCGTCGTGACCGGCGGCCACCGGCGTGTGCGTCGTGAACACGCAACGCGAGCGCACCGCCGTGACCGCCTCGGCGAACGACTTGCCCTGCTCAACCAACTCACGCGTGAGTTCGAGCGTGAGAAAAGCGGAGTGGCCTTCGTTGAGGTGGAAGACGTGCGGCTCGATGCCGAGTTTGCGCAGCAGGCGAATTCCGGCGATGCCCAACACCATCTCCTGCACGCAGCGCGTCTCGCGGTCGCCGCCGTAGAGATGGCCGGTGATGAGACGATCAATGTGATCGTTCTCCGTGAGGTTCGAGTCGAGCAAATACAACTTCACGCGCCCGACCTCGACCTGCCACGCTTGAAAGCGCACGAGCCGCCCGCGGATTTTCAGTTCGAGGCGCAAGGGCTGGCCGGTCTGCGGGTCGGGTAAAAGTTGGATGGGAAGTTTGGCCGGATTGATCGTGCCGTAGTGTTCCTCCTGCCAACCGTCGCGGCGGAGGCGTTGGCGGAAGTAGCCGTGATGGTAGAGCAGCCCGACGGCGACGAGCGGGAGGCCGAGGTCGCTCGCGGATTTGAGATGATCGCCCGCGAGCATACCGAGGCCGCCGGAGTAGAGCGGCAGCGAAGTGTGGACGCCGAACTCGGCGCAAAAATAGGCCACCGGGTTTTCATGCGTCAGTCTCGGTGCGCCCTCGCGCGCCCAGGTCTTCGTCCGCGGATTCATGTAGCGCGCGAACCGCTCGCCGAGCACACGCACGCGCTCGATATATACGGGGTCGGTCGCCATCTGCATCAAGCGATACTCGGACACGTCGAGGAGCAGGCAGCGCGGATTCAACTCGCACTCTTCCCACACCTGCGGGTCGAGGTCGCGGAAGACCGCCGCGCCGTCCGCCGCCCAACTCCACCAATAATTCCAAGACAAACGCTCCAACGCGCTCAAGGTTTCGGGCAGCGCGCGCCCCAACATATTTTCCACGTATTCGATACCCTCAAAACTTGTCCGCGGGTCGGCGGTCAGTTGTGTTTCGCTGCATGGGTTAGCCACGGAGACGTGGTTGACAACCGACGCCGGACAACCGGACGTTATTCAAATTTATGATTGCGTAAAAAAATCTCCGCGCCGGGCGGCGAAAAAAATACCAGTCGAACTTCTTCGAGTTTGGGGCGCGCTTCCCGTGGCTCCGCGCCTCCGCTCTCCGCCGTCAAAAACTCTCGAATCGCGCGCGACGCCGCCTCGGCCGCAGCCTCCGGCGGGTAGCCGTAAGCGCCCGTCGAGATGGCGGGAAAAGCTATCGAGGCGAGTCCGTGCGCGACGGCCAGCGCAAGCGAGTTGCGATAGCAGGCGGCGAGCAATTCGGCCTCGCGCCCCGCGTGCCGTCCCCAAATGGGGCCGACCGTGTGGATCACGTAGCGCGCGGGAAGTTGCCCGCCCGTCGTGATGACGGCCTCGCCCGTCGGCAAGCCTTTCGGGTAACGCGTGTTTCTGAGACGGCGACACTCTTCGAGAATCCGCGCTCCGCCCGCACGGTGAATCGCGCCGTCCACACCGCCGCCGCCGAGCAGCGTCGAGTTCGC
>DASQNL010000467.1:0-2451 GCA_035644995.1 Pyrinomonadaceae bacterium
TGCGCGCAACCCTGAAGCGCGCCGATCCGCAGTTTTTTATGCTTGACAGTTCCGGCGGGTTCGCTTAGTATGCGCCGTCGTTGTACGCAGAACGGGTGAGCAAACTCGTTCATCCGCCTAGTGTTAGACGCAATACAGAAATGAGTTTGTGTAGTCTCCCGCTCCGTCCGCAGGTGGTGAAGAACGCGTCGTCACGCTAGTTCGCCACGGGCGGATTTTTTTGTCTTCATGCAGTTCCGAAGGGGGCGTTCGCTCAAACGCTTCCGGCTCATGAGAGTATCAACCCCACCGGCACAAGAACGACCGCAAAATTGTTTTTGTACCGTTTCACCCGAATCGTTAGGAGGATTCGTTAGCTATGCCTAGAATTACCGGTAAGGTCAAGTGGTTCAACAATGCGAAGGGCTACGGTTTCATCGAACAGCCCGGCTCGTCAGACATCTTCGTTCACTACAGCGCCATTCAGGGCGACGGCTTCAAGACGCTCGAAGAAGGCCAAGAGGTCGAATTCGAAGTGACGCAAGGCCCCAAAGGCCCGCAGGCTGAAAAAGTGACGAAGGCGTAATCTCCCCCTACGTAAGCTTCCGCTTAGGAAAGCCACTGACCGCTTCCGGTCTCTAGAGAGCCGGTAAGCGTGAGACAAGCCCGCAGGACTCGACCAAAGTTTCGCCGGGCAAAAAACCGACGGCGCGCTCAACGGATATTTCCGCGAGCGCGCCGTCGGTTTTTTAGAGCGACTTGATCCGGCCTAACCGGCAGCGCCCGCCTATTTGTCGGCCTTCGCCTTGAACTGCACGCGCCCGCCTTCCAGCCCCACCGAATAGCTCACGCGCTCGCAGCCGAGACGCTCCTTCAGCGTTTCGGTCTTCTGCGCCAGCATGCGGTGAAATTGCGCGAACGAAAAATCCTCCACGTTCTCGCCGCATTGTCGCTTCGCCTCGATGAGCGTGTCGTAGAGACGCTTCACCGTGGGCACGTCCGTGCGCGCGTCGGCGCAGACAAAGGTGGCGCGCGCGGGCGCGGCTTCCTTTTCCTGTTTGGCCTTCGTGCGCTGCGCGTAAGCCCCGCGCCCTTCCTCTCGCTCCTGGATGGTGCGTCGCCAGAGGTCGCGGAACGAGGTGTAGCGTGCGACGAGGGAATTGTATTGGTAGCGTTGGGCGTAAGTGAGTTGGCGTTCGTCGGCGAGTCGTTTGATGAGCGTTTCCACGCGCCCCTTCGTGTCATAGGGCGGACGCTTCGATGAGCCGTTGAAGTAGATGTCGAACTCGACTTTCAACTTGCGCACGTCGTCTTCGAGCCTGACGAGTTGCTCCTCGATGGTCGGCTGGGCATCGCGCTCGACGAGCATTTTTCTGACCCCGCTTTGCGGCGTCTGCTGCCCGTCTCGCACCCGTTGCGCGAACTTGTTTTGACGAATCGGCACGTTCGGTTCACCTCTCCTGACCCGCGCCCTCACCGAAAGCGCGTCCATTTTGAACATAACGGTTGGCTCGCGGCGGTGTCAATGAAAATAGTGGTCGGTCGTCCGTGGTCGGTTGTTCGTTGTTCGCTACTGATACTTTATTGGTATCATTCACCGGCCGGTAGCCGTAAAATGCTCGACCTTCGCCCGGCGGAACAACTGACCACTGACCACTGACCACTGACCACTGACCACTGACGACGGACGACTCCTATGCCCGCTACCCAACTGCTCCGCGCCCTGCCTTCGATTGACGCGCTGCTGCGCACACGCGAAGCGCGCGCGCTTGGCGAACGCACGGGTCTGCCGCGCCTCACCGCGCTCGCTCGCAGCGTCACGGACGAACTGCGCGAGGAGCTACGGCAAGCGCGCGAGGAGGGCGCGCCCGGCGGGGGCGTGCCCTCCTCGCGCGAAGCGTTGCTGGCCGAGGCGGTCAGTCGTCTGGAACGAGCCGTCGCACGCGCCGACGCAAACGGCCTGCGCCGCGTCGTCAACGCGACGGGCGTCATCCTGCACACCAATTTGGGACGCGCGCCGCTCTCGCCGGCCGCGCGCCGCGCCGTGGCGGAAGAGGCGGCCGGGTATTGCACGCTCGAATACGATTTGGAGACGGGCGCGCGGGGCAGGCGCGGCGCGCGGGCGGAGGAATTACTCGCGGAGTTGACCGGCGCGGAGGCCGCGCTCGTCGTCAACAACTGCGCCGCCGCCGCCTTACTCGTTCTCTCGACGCTCGCGCGCGGCGGCGAGACCGTCGTCTCGCGCGGCGAACTCGTCGAGATCGGCGGCGACTTTCGCGTCCCCGACGTGATGGCACAGTCCGGCACGCGCATGATCGAAGTCGGCACCACCAATCGCACGAAACTCGCCGATTACGAGCGCGCCATGACAGATCAGGCGCGGCTCGTCCTGCGCGTCCACCCATCCAACTATCGCATCGTCGGCTTCACCGCCGCGCCCGCGCTCGCCGAACTCGCCGCGCTCGCGCACGA
>DASQNL010000468.1:0-4002 GCA_035644995.1 Pyrinomonadaceae bacterium
TTAAAAAGTCGTCAGGCGCGGATTATAACATAGCCGCCGCGCTGGCAAGCATCGAGACGCACGGGAACGCGCCGCCTGCGGGGCGGAAATTATGCTGCGTGGACACAATTCGTGCGCGGGGCGTATGATTCATTAAAATCAGCAATCAGCCGTCAGCGGTCAGCGAAAGCAGGATGGTCTTTGTCCGAAAGCCGACGGCTGACGGCTGTAGATGGAGAAACAAGATGGGCGAACAAAGTGTGATTAAGCGGCTTGACCCGGCGGCGGCGATTCCGGGCGGCGAGATCGTGATCGAGTGTGAGGATTACGATACGAGCAACTTGAGGGCGTGTCGTGCGTTGTTCGACGGCGAACGCAGTTGGCTGGTCGGCGCGACGCCGCGCCGCGTGTTGGCGATTGCGCCGGAGTCGAGTTGGGGCGGCGAAGTCGAGGTGAGATTACAGGGCGGCGACGAGCGGCAGAGCGCGCCCGCGCGCCTCAACGTGGGGAGAAAACTCGCGGACGATCTGCACCTGGTCGCCAGCCCCGCCTTCGATCCCGACGACGGCTCGCTCTATGTCACGCGTTCCGGCGCGCGTGGGCAGAAAGAGCCGGTGTCGCTTTTCCGCATCGACGTGAACGGCGTCATACACGATGCGACGGGCGACATCACGAACCCGACCGGCCTCGCCTTCGACCCGTCCGGGCAGTTGTTCGTCTCCAGCCGCAACGACGAGATCGTCTATCGCCTCACGCAGTTCAACGAGGCCGTGCCCTTCGCGCGCAACCTCGGCGTGGCGACCGGCCTCGCCTTCGACCGCGCGGGACGCCTCTACGTCGGCGACCGCACGGGCACGATCTATCGCGTCAATCCCATCGGCGAGGTGCAGCCGTGGGCGCAACTCGAACCGTCCGTGGCGGCTTATCATCTCGCCTTCGGGGCGGACGATGCGCTCTATGTGACGGGGCCCACCGTGTCGAGCTACGATGCCGTGATGCGCGTTGACCAGAACGGCAAGCCCGAAGTCTTCTTCCGCGGTTTGGGGCGACCCGGCGGACTGGCCTTCGACTCGGAGGGCTTTCTCTACGTCGCCGCCTCGTATCGCGCGCGGCGCGGCATCATCCGCATCTCGCCCGACGCGATGGATGCGCGCCTCGTCATCGCCGGGATGAACGTCATCGGTCTGGCTTTCAGCGCACAGGGCGACATGATCGTCGCCACCAACGAGGCGGTCTACAGCCTGCCCCTCGGCATTCAGGGAACGTTGTTAAAGTAGTCAGTTGTCCATAGCCGGTTGTCAGGTGTTTTTTGTCTATCGTGAGTTGAGCAATTCCATTTTTAGCAACTCGCATGGAAAACCACATGCAACGGACAACTGACGACGGACAACTGACGGTCATTTTTGACACCCCTGCGAGCGCATGTTAGTGTGGCGGTTCATGGCCTGACAGGACGCCAATGCGGGTGAATTGAGTTATGGATAACGCTGTCATCGGACAATTTATTCTCTACATGGTGGCGCTCATCTTTTCGCTGTCCGTCCACGAGGCGATGCACGCCTGGATGTCGAACCGCTTCGGCGACGATCTGGCTTATCAACAGGGACGCGTCTCGCTCAACCCCGTCACGCACGTTGACCCCATCGGCACGTTGCTGTTTCCGGCCATCGCGTTTTTCACGGGCGCGCCGTTGCTCGGATGGGCGCGCCCGACTCCCGTCAATCCTTTGCGTTGGCGCGAAAAGCGCAAGGCGAACTTTTGGGTTTCGCTGGCGGGGATTATAGGCAACCTCGCCATCGCCGTCGTCGTCGGCTTCATTATCCGCGGCCTGTATCACGCGGGACAGATCATGCCGCATCCCTTCGCCTACTCGATCATCCCGGTGGATTCCAACTCTTCCGCCATGGAAGCCATAACCGCGCTCTTGAGAATCTTCTTCATGACAAACGTGGGGCTGGCCGTCTTCAACCTGTTCCCGATTCCTCCGCTCGACGGAAGCAAAGTGCTCGCCAGCATCCTGCCCGAAAGTTTCGGCTCGGCCATCGAATCCATCGAACAGTACGGATTCATTCTCCTGATGATCGCGCTCATCACGGGCGTGTTCGGCGCGGTGTTCAGCGTCGTCATGCCGCTGGCGTGGAACATCCTTTTCATCGGAGTCGCCTGAGGAAGATATGAAACGAATCTTCAGCGGCGCACAGCCGACCGGCAACGTCCACCTCGGCAACTATCTCGGCGCGCTGCGCAACTGGGTCGAACTCCAGCACGAATACGAAAGCCTCTTCTGCATCGTCAACCTCCACGCCATCACGCTGCCGCAAGACCCGTCGCTGCTCGCACGGAAAACGCGCAACCTCGCGCGCATCTATCTCGCCGCCGGCGTCGATCCGAAAGTCGCTCTCATCTTCGTCCAGTCGGACGTGCCCGCGCATGCCGAACTCGCGTGGATGCTCAACTGCGTCACGCGCATCAGCGAACTCGAACGCATGACGCAGTTCAAAGACAAGGCGAGCAAGCAGCGCGAATCGGTCGGCGCGGGACTCTTGAATTACCCGGTGCTGATGGCCGCCGACATCCTGCTCTATCAGGCCGACCTCGTGCCCGTCGGCCACGACCAGAAGCAGCACCTCGAACTCACGCGCGACCTCGCCATCCGTTTCAACCGCGACTACGGCGAGACGTTTCGCGTGCCCGCTCCCTTCATCCCGAAGGTCGGCGCGAAGATCATGTCTCTGAGCGACGCGACGAAAAAGATGTCGAAGTCGGACGAAAATGCGGGCGGCATCATCGAGTTGCTCGATGATGCCGACACCGTGCGCCGCAAGTTCAAACGCGCCGTCACGGATTCCGGCACGGACATCGGCTTCGACGAATCGCGCCCCGCGATCACGAACCTCTTGACGATCTATCAACTTCTGACCGGCAAACAGTCCGCCGAGGTGGAAGCGAATTTCGCGGGCAAGGGCTACGCGGCCTTGAAAGCGGAACTGGCCGACGTGACGATTGAATTCTTGCGCCCGCTGCAAGAGCGCATTCACGGCTACGACGACGCGCAGCTCGACCGGCTGCTCGAAGAAGGCCGCGAGCGGGCGCAGGAGATGGCGCGCGTCACGCTCGACGATGTGAAGGCGCGGCTCGGACTCTCCGGTGCGCGGGCGCGAGGTGTTTGAGATGGCGGAGAATGAGTTGAAAGATCAAACAGCCGAATCCCCCGGCCGGGCGTCCGGGGCGGTGTCGGTTGGCGCGTCCGGCGCGTCGGCCGACGATGCGACCGCAGCAAGCGCGGCGGGCGATGCGAAGGCGACCGACCCGTCCGAGAGTACGCCGTCGTTGAATGTTGCGGGGGCGCGGCCGGAGATCGTGTCGGAGGGAGGCGAGGGCGGCGAGGAGTTGAAGTTGTACCTCGGCGAGTTTGCCGGGCCGCTCGACCTGTTGCTCTACCTGATCCGGCAGGAGCAGGTGGACATCTACGACATCCCCATCGCGCGCATCACAGACGAGTATTTGCGCTACCTGCGGCTGATGCAGGACATGGACATCGCCGTGGCGAGCGAGTTTCTGGTGATGGCGGCGCAACTCATCGAGATCAAGTCGAAGATGCTCTTGCCGCCCGACCCGGTGGCCGATGCGGCGCAGGCGGAAGGCGAAGACCCGCGCAACGAACTCATCAAGCAACTGCTCGAACATCAAAAGTTCAAGGCCGCCGCGCAGATGCTCTGGTCGCGCTCGACGGTCGAGCAGGCGGTTTACGTCCGCGCGCCGATTGAGACCGACAAGGCGAACCCGGAAGTGTCGGCGGACGTCTTCGATCTGCTCAAAGTGTTTCAGGAAATTCTCGCGCGCAAGAAGCAGGAAGTCATGTTGGAGATCGAGCGCGACGAGATCACTATGACCGAGATGCTCGAACGCCTCCGCAACATGATCCTCTCGGCGGGCGAACTCAACCTCCGACACTTCTTCGAGCGCGCCGGAACGCGCCGCGAACTCGTTCTCGCCTTTCTCTCGGTGCTGGAAATCGTCCGC
>DASQNL010000469.1:0-17339 GCA_035644995.1 Pyrinomonadaceae bacterium
ATCGACCGGCGCAACGTCTTGCAGTTGAGCGGCGAGGTGATCGCGGCGGTGGAGCGCGGCGTGGCGGCGGCGTCGAACGAAAACTTCGCGGCGCACTTTCAGGCGGCGCGGCGCGAGATCGCGGACGACTATCCATTCCTCGTCGCGCTCGGCAACTGCGTGGAGTATGAGGGGGGCGAGGCGCGGCTCAGGCGCGGCACGGACGCGGGAAAATTCGTGGCGGGCACATGCGAGTCTCTGCGCCGCGTCGTGGAGCGCGTGGCCGCGACGGGCGAACGCGCGCGCGTCGTGCGCCGCGAAGTCGCGCGCGAACTCGCCGCCCTCGCCGAACGTCGCCCGCGCGCCCTCACGCGCTTCGGCTTCACCTCCCAACTCGAACGCATCGCGGGGCTGCGCTGGACGTAAGAGAGCCGCCAGCCGTCAGCCCTCAGCTTTCAGCCATCAACTTTCAGCCCTCAGCTTTCAGCCCTCAACTTTTAGCCGTCGACTTTTAGCGATCAACCATCGGGCGTCAGCTCTGGGCGGTTGTGTCGAGGATCAGTCGAGTCGTCTCGTGCGGGACATCCCAGTGCGGGAAGTGGCCGCAATGCTCGAACCGGTGGAGGCGCGCGTCGGGGAATAAGGCGAGGGCGCGGCGGGCTTGACGGGGCAGGCAGACGCGGTCGCGCCGCCCCCAGCCGATAACGAGCGGACGCGTGATCGCGCCGCGCGGCGCGCCCTGTTGAGTCTCGCCGTAGGCGAGTTGATGCAGCAGTTCGTCGAAAGAGGGCGAGGCGGCGTAGGCGCGCATCTCGTCGAGCGCGACTTGCGGCGACAGCTTCCAAGGGCGCGCGGAGAATTGCGCGAACAGCATCGTGCGCGTCGCCGGGTTCCCGGTGATGAAGGGCATGAGCGTTTGCAGGCGGCGGACGAGGCGAATCGACGCGTAGATTGAGCCGTAAAAGAAGTGCCGCTCCCAGCCGCGCCAGAAGCCGCCGGGGTCGAGCGAGACCACCGCGCCGAGCGTGCCGCCGCGCCGCGCGAGTTCGAGCACGAGCCGCGCGCCCATCGAACTGCCGACCGCGTCAACGCCCGTCAAATTCTGCCCGGCCAGAAACTTCGTGAGCGCGTCGGCGAGCGTGCGGATGGAGACTTCACCGTCGAGCGGCGGCGTGCGGCCGTGGCCGGGCAAGTCGACCGCGACGACTTCGCGTGCGGCGGCGAGGGCGTCGAGGATCGTGTTCCACGAACGCCAACTCCCGCCGAGGCCGTGGACGAGCAGCAAGGGCTTGCCCGCGCCGCGTCGAATGTGGTGCAACTCCATTAGCGTAACCCGCGTCGTCGCTCCGGCGTCAGAATGCCGCCGCGCCCGCCTCCGCCACTTCCTGATCCTGCTCGACCGTGCCGCCGCTCACGCCGATTGCGCCGACGACCGCGCCGCCTTCCGTGAGCGGGATGCCGCCCGCGAAGATGATGATGCGACCGTCGTTGCTCGCGTGGATGCCGAACAGCGGCGCGCCCGGCTGCGACGCCTGGCCGAGCGTCTTCGTCTCCATGTCGAAGGCGCGGGCGGTGTAGGCTTTGCCCTGCGCGATGTCGATGCTGCCGAGCCACGCGCCGTCCATCCGCGCGAAGGCCGTCAGGTTGTTGCCCGCGTCAACCACCGCGATGTTCATCGCGACGCCGATCTGTTCCGCCTTCCGCCGCGCCGCGGCGACGACCGTCGCCGCGCGTTCGAGCGTCACGCCCGACGACGCGGGTTGCGTTTTCTCACTTCCGAAAAGCGTCATGTTCGGTCTCCTTACGTCTCCGCTGAATTTACTTTCCCGCCGCGCATCGCGTGGATGAGCCGCGCGCACGCCGTCGCCGGCCGATGCCTGGCGGGGCGCAGGTCTCTGCCCACACCTGTTCTTCGAGTTTGTTCGACTCAGCCCGCGCGCCTTGCCGCTTCTTTCCCTGTGCCCGCCGGGTTCATCGTGCGCGGAAACACCTCACGCTTTCCGTATGGCGGAATTATGTTCGTGGTGAGAAATTAGTATTGAAGCGAGGTGGTTCCGGGCGGGGCGCGGCGGCGGAAAAGAGAAAGGCGGACGGAGATAATTCTCCGTCCGCCTTTCTCGGTGATAGCTAATCGCCGACCGCCTGTTATCTCACTGGGCTTTCTCAACCGGGAGATTCGCGGCCGTCCAGGCGTTCCAACCGCCGAGCAGGGCGGCGCCGTTCGTGTTTCCTTTGGCTTTGAGCATCTGCACCGCACGGGCGCTGGTGTTTTCGCTCGGTCAAGCGCAATAGGTGATGATCAACTTGTCCTTCGGCAATTCGCCGATGCGTTTGTCGAACTGTTGCAGGGGGACGGATTTCGCCCCCTTGATGTGACTCGTCTTGTAAGCCGCTTCGTCGCGCACGTCAACCACGAGGGCGGTACCGGCCTCGATGGCCTTTTGCGTCTCCTCGATATTGATCCGGCGCGTGTCGTCGGCGTGCTGCGCGGGCGTTTGTTGGGCGGCCGTTTGTTGGGCGGCCGTTTGTTTCGCCGTCTGGGCGGTCGCCTCGCCGTTCGCGGCGGGCGCGCTCTTAGCGGCGGGCGTGCTCCCGTCTTGCGGGCTACAGGCCGCCAGAGCGCAGACGCATAACACGAGCGCGGCGGCCGTCGAATTAAATAAACGCATTCTCTTCGCTCCCCTCGAAATAATTTCGCCCGCACCGTTTGGGGGGCGGGCGATGCCGATAGCATCGCACAAAATCCCCTGAAAGTGAAAGCGCGGGGAGCGCGTGGCACGCGCGCGCCGGGGGTCGCTAAAACTCGCCGGTCGCGCGCCCCGCGCGCCGCGCGTATTTGAGCGAGAAGAAGCCGGCGGCGCAGATGGCGAGCGTGCCCGCGACGCGGATGGCGGCGGCGATTTTATCGGTTGACGAAAGCCGCCCGGTCGCCGAGAGCAGATGATTCCAGTCGTGGATGGAATCCTCGCCGCCGAGCAGAGGGAGTTGCATGGCGAGCGCGTCGCCCGCGTAAACCGAGACGTTCAACAAACTCTCGCCCACCCAGAAGAGGACGAGCGCGGCTGAATACGCCTGCCCGCGCCGGTAAAAATAGACGACGAACGCGGCGGGCACGATCACTTGAAACAGCGAGCCGCCCGCGACCGTTAAGAGTTCGCCGAAGGGCATGAAGACGACATGACCGGCCTCGTGAATGACGAGGTTGACGCCGTCAATCAAATGCCACTGGCGCGGGTCGGCGGCGCACCACAAAAAATAGAGACCGGCGACGGCGGCAATGGCTGTCTTGAGCGTGTCTCTCTCCATTCGATTTCCCCTCGCGGGTTTCGGCGTTGAACGTTGCGCGCGGATTTGACCGCGAAGCCGCCGGGTTAAATCCTCGCCTTCGCTCTCAGGGCTTCCTAGGCTTCGCGCTTCTTTCGTTCAGGTTGAGCCGCCTTCGCGCGCGCGCCGTCTGCGTGCGGCCTAAGAGCGCGAGCGCGACGCCGCCGAGGATCACGCTCGCCGCGACGAGCAGGCGCAGCGAGACCCCCTCCGACATGAATATCACGCCGCCGAGAGCGGCCAGCACGGGCACAAGCAGTTGCACCGTCGCCGCGCGCGTCGCCGTCAAACCACGCAACGCGGCGTACCACACGACGTAGCCCACGCCCGAAGCCAGCGCGCCCGACAGCACGGCGAGGACGACGCCCGCCGTCGAGACGTGTGCGCCGCCGCGCGCCAGCAAGCTGACCGCGAAGGCCGGAGGCAGGGCGAGCGCAAAGTTGCCGGTCGTGTCGGCGAGCGGGTCTTGCGCGCCGCGCCCGTTGAGCGAGTATCGCCCCCAGGCGATGCCCGCCACGGCCATGCAGGCCGAACTCAAGGGCGGCGGCGCGGCCAGACCCGGCAACACCAGATACACCAGACCGCCGAGCGCGAGCGCGAGTCCCGTCCATTCCAACGGGTGCGGCCGTTCGCCGGAGCGCAGCGCGGCCGCGAGCATCGTCGCCTGCACCGAGCCGAACAGGATCAGCGCGCCCGTCCCCGTCGTCAGTCCCGTGTAGGCGAAGGAAAACGCCGCCGCGTAGAGGAACAGCAGCAACGCGGAAACGAATTTGACGCGGCGCAGCGACGACGGCAAAAAGGAGGGCGAGCTTTTGTTGACCGCCGCCGTGATGAGCAACAGCGCGACCGCGCCGGAAGCCAGCCGGACGCTCGTGAAACTCGCCGCGTCAATCGTCGCCCCGCCCAGAGCCAAACGGCACAGGACGGAGTTCGCGGCGAAGGCCACGAGCGCGAGTCCCGTCAATACAGGCGTCTTCATACGGATCGGAAACCCCCGGCCGCCCTGCCCGCGCGCCCTCTCAGGTTCCGGCGAAGTAACTGAGCTTGACCGTCGCCCGCGCCGCGCGCTTACCGTTCCTGTATTTGTCGAGCGTGCCCACGAGCACGGGACGCTCGAAATTCATGTCCGAGCCGACGAAGTCGCTCCGTAAAAATCGCCCGGAGAATTTATAACTCACGCCCCGCACAATCTTCGTGTCGAAGACGAACGTGCGCCGCGTGATCGAGATCGCGGCGTAGCCATAGACCACTCCGCCGGTTTCGTTGACGCCCGACATGCGTTCGGAAATGTCCGCCCCCGTCTGCTCGTCCTCTTTGCGCCAGTATTGAATCGTGTCGAAGTTTTCAAAACCTGCGGGCGGTTTTCCCACGAGAGAAAAATAGCCGTAAGGGCGAAAAGTCTTTTGGCCGAGAACCGCCCGCCCGCCCGTCAATACCCCCGCTCGCGCGTCCGCAACCGTGACCGAAACCGGCCACAGGCAACTCAGGAATAGAGCCAGGCGAATCATAAGCTGTTTCGGCGTCATGAATATTCCTCTACCAAAAATTCGGCGAACGTCCAAGAGCGCGGCGCGCAAACCCGACCCTTTCTCGCGTGCGGCGCGAAACGGGCGACAGGGCGAACCGCCGCCCCTCGACCCGTCTCCGCACCCGGCCGAAACGAGCCTGCGGCATTTTATCGACGAGGCAAGAACGCGACCCGGACGCGGATTATAATGCCCATCCGGCACGGGCGCGCTAAATATTTCCCCGTCCGCCAGTCACGCGCGGCATCGCCGCGTAGTTTTTCCAAGTCAATAATAATTATAGACTTTCGCGGCGGCGTGGTTCATCATGGGCGCAAGTTTGAAACGGGGTGCGGAGCTTTCGGTGGCGGCGAAGAAAAAAACAAACGAGCGCGAAGCATTGCGGCGGACGCTGCACGAACAGGGCGTGCAACTCACGTCGCAGCGCGTCGCCGTCTTCGAATATCTGAGCGGCGTCGCGCATCACCCGACGGCCGAGGAGATTTATCTCGCCGTCAAGCCGCGACTTCCCCGCATTAGTTTGGCGACCGTCTACAAAAATCTGGAAGCTCTCATCAAGTGCGAGGTGGTTTCCAAACTCACTTACGGCGACGCCGCCGCGCGCTACGACATTCGCACCGATCATCATTACCACGCGCGCTGTTTGGCGTGCGGGAAGGTGTGGGACTTGGACGCCGTCGCAGGTTCGGCCTGGCTCAAACAGGTGAAGCCGCAGGCGGGCTTCGAGGTGAAGGACTACCGGCTGGAAATCTTAGGCCACTGCCGCGATTGCCGCCGGTAATTTTTTTGGCATCAGGACGATAATAATTATTGTTCTTAACTAGGGAAAGGAGAGCAGTTGTTACATGAGCGATGAGAAAAGGAACGGCCAGCCCGGCGAAGAGACAGGCGGCGCGCCGGAGCAACCCGTCCTGACGAACCGGCAAGGCCATCCCGTCTACGACAACCAGAACACGCGCACGGTGGGCGAGCGCGGCCCGACCGTGTTGGAGAACTACCAGTTCCTTGAGAAGATCACGCACTTCGACCGCGAGCGCATCCCCGAACGCGTCGTCCACGCGCGCGGCGCGGGCGCGCACGGTTATTTCGAGGCTTACGGCACAATCGGCGGCGACCCGGCCTCGAAGTACACGCGCGCCAAGCTGTTTCAGGAGCAGGGCAAGCGCACGCCCGTCTTCGTTCGCTTCTCGACCGTGATCCACGGCGGCCACTCGCCCGAAAATTTGCGCGACCCGCGCGGCTTCGCCGTCAAGTTCTACACCGAAGACGGCAACTGGGATTTGGTCGGCAACAATCTCAAGGTGTTCTTCATCCGCGATCCCCTCAAGTTCCCCGACGTGGTTCACGCCTTCAAGCCCGACCCCGTGACGAATCGGCAAGACCCGAATCGCATCTTCGACTTCATCAGCCTCACGCCCGAATCCATGCACATGATCTCGTGGCTGTTCAGCCCGCGCGGCATCCCCGCCAACTACCGCGAGCAGGAAGGCGCGGGCGTTAACACCTACAAGATGGTGAACGCGGAGGGCACAGGCGTGCTCGTCAAGTATCACTGGATTCCGAAGCAGGGCGTGCGCTCTTTGACGCAAGCGGAGGCCGACCGAATCACGAACTTCAACCATGCTACGCAGGACTTGTTCGACGCCATCGAGCGCGGCGACTTTCCCGAATGGGAACTGCGCGTGCAGGTCATGTCGGACGATTACCACGAGGAACTCGATTTCGACCCGCTCGACGACACGAAAATCTGGCCGGAAGAACAGTTTCCGATGCTGCCGGTCGGGCGCATGGCGCTCGACCGCAACCCCGCGAACTACTTCGCCGAAGTGGAACAGGCGGCCTTCGGCACGGGCGTGCTCGTCGATGGTCTCGACTTCTCCGACGACAAGATGCTGCAAGGCCGCACCTTCTCTTACTCCGACACGCAGCGTTACCGCGTCGGCACGAACTACCTGCAACTGCCGATCAACCGCCCGCAGAAGCACGTCGCCACGAATCAGCGCGACGGGCAGATGGCCTATCACGTGGACGGCGTCGAGGCGGGCGAGAACCCGCACGTCAACTACGAGCCGAGCAGCCGAGGGGGCTTGCGTGAAGCTCCGCGCGCCGGGCGCGAGCACACGCCCCACGCCGAAGGCGCGGTCGTCCGCCGGAAGATCGGCCGGACGAACGACTTCAAGCAGGCGGGCGAGCGTTATCGCACGATGGAAGATTGGGAACGCGACGAGCTTGTGCTGAACCTTTCAGGCGCGCTCAAGCAGTGCAACCCCGACATCCAGGAGCGCATGATCACTCTGCTCACGAAATGCGATGAGGACTACGGGCGGCGCGTCGCCGAAGGCATCGGACGCCCCTTCGCGCCTGCGGCCACGACGACGGAGGCCACCGCGGCCGATTAGCTAACTCCGGCGCTGCAACGAGCAACGGGGACTCTTTCGCGTAGAGTCCCCGTTGCTCGTTTCATCACTTGAAATCCAAGCTCGCCACGGGGCGGCCGTTGCGCCTGGCGCGCACGGCGAAATTGTTGACACCGTTTCGGGCGTGCGCCTATGCTTGGGCAAGATTGAAATTCGCGAGGTTGAATTTCAACCCGTTGACCGGCGCAAGCCGGAGCGGCTCCCCCGCCGCGGGCGTTCAAGCGTTCGTCTTCCCATCGTTAAAGTTTCGTCCGGCCGTCGAAGGTAGCGTTTGAGGTGCGCGAGGTTTATGTCGCAGCCAACCTATCTCACGTCAGGAAGTCGGATCGCGGTTGTGGGGGCAGGCCCGGCCGGGTCGTTCTTCGCCATCGAACTGCTGCGCCGCACGCGTTCGCTCGGCCTGCGCGTCGAAATCGAAATCTACGACGGCAAGAACTTCGCGAAGAAGGGCGCGCCCGGCTGCAACATGTGCGCCGGCGCCATCGGCCACAACCTCATCGAAGAGATCGAGCGCGCGACGACGAACATCCCGCCCGAAGTTATCCACTACGAACTCGAAGGCTACGCGGTGCATTATCACGACGCCTCGGCGCGTCTGGAAAATGCGCCGGAGCGGCGCATCTACGGCGTCTATCGCGGCGCGGGGCCGGTCAGCACGGAGACGCCCGAAGGCCACCGCAGCTTCGATCAGTTCTTGCTCGACCAAGCCCTCAAACTCGGCGCGCGACACATCGCGCAAAACGTCCGCGACATCGACGTGCCCGACACGCTCGCAGGCCGACCCGCCATCCGCACGCACGAAGGCGGGCGCACGGAGTACGACCTCGTCGTCGGCGCGTTCGGCGTCAACTCGCAACTCGGCGCGCGCCTCGTCTACGGTTATCAACCGCCGCCGACGTGGAAGACGTGCGTGATCGAGGCGCGCGTGCCCGAAGAGTTTCAGCGCGAGCGGCTCGGCAAGTTGATCCACTTTTTCGTCTTGAAGCAGGCGGACGTGCGCTACGTGGCATTGATCCCGAAGGGCGAGCACGTGACGGTGACGGCCATCGGCGAAAACGTGGATGTCGTCTCGACCGAACGCCTGCTGCGCGAATCCTACATGCGCGACTACCTGCCCGCCGATTGGAAGCTCGATTGCCACTGCCACCCGCGCGTCGCCGTCGGCGCGGCGCGCCTGCCTTACAGCGACCGCTTCTGCATCGTCGGCGACGCGTCCGATTCGCGCTACTTGAAGAACGGCGTCGAGAGCGCGCTCGTCACGGCGCGACTCGCGGCCGATTGCGTTGTCAATCACGGCGTCGCCGCGAGCGATTTTGAAGCGCACTTCTGGCGGCGCAGCCAGCAAGTCTTCGGGCGCGACAATGTGTACGGGCGCGCGCTCTTTGAAATCTACGACCGCATCTTCCCGCACCCTCTGATCGCCCCCGTCTATTTCGCCGTGCTGCAAGCCGAGCGCAAGAAGGCGCGCTCCACGCCGGGCGGGCTGAAGCGCGCGGGAGGAGGAGGAGGAGGAGGCGACGGCGGCGGCGACGCGCTCCTGTCGGACGCGCTCCTCGCCGCCTTCACGGGCGACCAACCATACAAACGCATCCTCCTGCGCGCCCTGCACCCACGGCTCGTCGCGCGCATGGCGAGCCACGCCGGTTTTCTCTTCTTCGACCGCGTGCGCACGCGGGTGACGCGGAGCGAGCCGGTGCGTCGCCTGCGCGGCTTGCAACTGCGAGACGAATCGCGCGTCTGTATCATCGGCGGCGGCCCCGGCGGCGCGGCGTGCGCGCTCCGCCTGTTACAAGAGGCGAAAAAACGCGGCCTCTCCCTGCGCGTTCTCGTCTATGAGCCGAAGCGTTTCCCGCGCCAGCACAACCCCTGCATGGGCGTGCTCGTGCCGCCCACCGCCGCGCTTCTCCGCCAACACCTGCAACTCGAACTCCCCGCCGCGCTCATCAAACGCACCATCACGGGCTTTCGCCTCCACGGCGACCGCAACGACATCGAACTGCGCGCGCCGCGCGCCGAAGAACCCGCGCTCATGGTCTCGCGTTCCGAGTTCGACCAACTCCTGTTGGAGCGCGCCGAAGGGGCGGGCGCGGAGGTCGTGCGCGACCGCGTCACCGGGCTGGAATTTTATCCCGACAATCTCGAACATCCCGTGCGCGTCTATTCCGAAGGCGAGTCGCGCTCGGCCGACATGGTGGTCGCCGCCTGCGGCCTCGACGACGGCCTGCTCTCCGTGCTCGAACAGGCCAGCCCGCGCGCGCGCCGCTACCGCCGGCCGCGCGAGACGATGCACTCGATCATCGTCCGCCTCGCCTGCGACGAACGCCACCTTGAGCGTCGTCTCGGCGGCGAGATACACGCCTTCCTCCTGCGCTCTCTGCCGCACATCGAGTTCGGCGCGATCACGCCCAAGCAGACGCATGTGCTCGTCAACATCGTCGGCCGCCGCGTCACTTCGATTGATATGGAAGATTTTCTCCTGCACCCCAAAGTGCGGACGCTGCTGCCGCGCTTCGACTTGCAGAAACTCGATTTCTACGAAGGCCACGCGCCCGTGCGCCACGCGCGTAACGTCTACTGGGATCGCTTCGTCGCCGTCGGCGACGCGACCGGCTGGCTGCGCCCCTTCAAAGGCGCGGGCGTCACCACCGCCATCCAAACGGCCGTCGCCGCCGCCGACGTGATGTTGGAGCGCGGCATCGACGCGCGCGCCCTCGCCTCTTATGCCCGGCGCAGCGTCGCGCTCACCTCCGACCACCGGCACGGCCGCGCGCTGCGCCGTCTCTCGCGGCTCGGCTTGGACTTCGGCATGATCGACGGCGTCATCGAACTCGCCAAAACCAATCCAGACCTCTACGCCCTGCTCTACGACATCATCGCCGGACGCCGCGACTACCGCCGCCTCACGCGCGAACTCTGCCACCTCCCGCTCCTGCGGCAGATGAGCGCGCTCGCCCTGCGCCGCGCGCTGCGTCCCGTCGCTTGAGAGCGGGGCGGAGGGGCTGCCAACTCTCTAACCGATCTCGAACGTGTTGCCCTTGTAGAAATCGCCTTCCTTGATGGTCTTGCGCTTGACGCGGAAGTCGCGGAAAAAATAACCGCCAAAGCCGGAGAGGCCGTGCTGGCAAGTAATTCTAAAACGAATGAATTGGATGGTATCGTCGCCCCACAGCTTGTCTATGTCCTCGTAGGTCACGAAGCGATAGGCGTAGTTTACGTCAATATCTTTTTTCGAGAATTTGTCGAGAACTATCGGGTCGGCTCTCACCAATCTGATGGATTTCGATTTCGACACTTCGCCGCCGATGCTCTGATACGGCTTCATCAGGTGGAGCTGCGCGCGGATATTCGTGACCGGATATTTAGACCTGTTAATGACCTTGATGCGAAAGATTAATCTTCCGTCGAGGGTCGATTTCCCGCGCGCGATGTAGGGAGAAATAATCAGCCTAGGTCTGAGCCGCGATAACAAGATCAAGAACATGCCGTTGGATACTATGCCGACGAGAACGGCCAGCACCACTTTGTCTAGAAATTCATTCATGTGAGATTCGCGCCTCTGCCGGTGTGGCGCGCGTGCCGTTCGGACGAGTTGCGCGCTACCCGAACGGTTCACACCCTTGACGCCTGCGGAAGCTCAGTCTTGAACGACGGCATCGCCCGTCGCCATTGCCGCGCTCAAAGGCTCGCCGGGCGAACTCCTTATTCGTAGGTCTGCATCACCTCGTAGAAGTTCGAGGGCGGCCGATAGGAAGTGTTCGTTCCGATGATCACCTCGTTGACGGGATCGATCCAGTAGTAGCTGCTGCCGCTCTCCACCTTGTAGGCTTGCCCGGTCTGGGGGTCTACGACGCGCGTGTGGCCGCGCAGAAGGTCGCCGCGCTGTTCGGCGATGCGATCCCAAGAAGCCCAGCGTTCGGCTTGAGTCTGCTGCCAGAGTTGGTTGGAGTATTCGCTGTAACGCCGGTTTTGCTCGGCCACCTGATGATTTATTTGCGCCTGTCGCATCATCCACTCAGGGTTGGTCTGAACGGTGCTGATGGCGCGGAAAAGCACGGCGTCGGCGAGCCGCACGTTTGCGGGCGTGGCGATGAAGCCGAAGAGAGCCTGCGGATTCCACAGCGTTGCGACGTGCGAGTTGTGCGTGATGGCCGTCTCGGCGTACTGGTAGCCGAGGTAAGTCGGCCCGCCGAAGTCGCACGAAAAAATCACCTCTCCGGCCGTGTGCATGGCGAAGCCGAGCATCTGCGCGTACCACCCCAAAGCCTGAATCCGGTCGGCGCGATCCCTGCTGCTCAGCCATTGTAGATTGCGGCAGTTTCGCGCCAGCGTGTTTTGCAGGTAGTGGACGGCGAAGTCCAGCCCCGACTTGTAATTCATCACCAACGTGCCGTCCGAGGTGAACTGGCCTTCCCAAGTGCCGAGCGACATGAGCGTCATATTGGGCGTGATGTATTTCGAGGGGAAGTTAACGTCGCCGCTGCGCACGACGACCTGACCGTCGGGCGACCGCAAGACGATCTCGGACATCGAGACGAAGCTCGGTCTGAACACTCCGCCCGTCACATGCCAGCCCGCCGGAACTTCGACGCTGAAGGCGTTCTCCATCGGGTCAGTCCACCGCTGGAATTGCATTCCCTCCAGGGGGTCGGCCTTCACGCCGGGCTGTGCGCCGTCGCGGGTCACGCGGAAACTGCTCAGAATCCGCGCGAAGTCGGTTTGCAGAGATTGAAAGCGCGCGGGCGGGGCGGCGAGGGCGTAGAAAAAGCCGGTCGCGCCGTCGGGCGTGTTCGCCCACCACAGCGTGGCGATCTCTTTGAGCCTGCTCTCGTCCGCCCCGATTGCGCCCACGCCGTTCGGGTTAAATTGCCAGCCGCCGCGCGGCATCTCCCAACGCTGATGCGACCAGAATTGGCGCAGGATGGCGAGCAGGAAATCGCGCGCCCCGTCGGCGTCGAGCCGCGCTTCGAGCTTGAAGGGCAGGATCGTCACGCGCTCCAGATTCGTCCCCGTCGCGTTGACGAGTCCATCCTTGGCCGTCAATGTCCAGTTCGCGGGAATGTCGAGACTGAATCCTTCCGGATGTTGCCGCGTCGTCCAGTTTTGTTCCATGTGTCTCATCCTTCTTCGCGCCGTCGCCAATTGCCGCGCTATCTCCTGACAAATTTCGAACGTCTCAGGCAGGTTCGGAGGCGCCGGGAATAGTGAGCGAGCCGTCTACGGGCGCGGGGTGAAGAGTCTGACGGTCTTGACGGCCGGTGATTATACGCCCGCGCGCAGGCGGGAGAAAGAGATTATTTCGGAGACTCGTCGCCCGCGGAGAGAGTTTGTGATAGAGGCTTGCCGCGCCGCGCGCGGGCGTGCATGAGAGAAGCGGGTTTGGCGACGAGGGGCGAATCGCCCGGCCGGCCGGGAACGAATGTTGACTTTCCGCCGGATGTGGATTATATGAACGCTCCACCTCGCCGAACCCCCGGCCGCATTTCAATCGAGAGGAACAAATTAATGAGAAAAACTTTCGCCTGCCTGACCCTTGCGGTGATTTTCTGCGCGCTCGCGCTTCTGCTTTCCACCCCTTACGCCGCCCGGACGGCGCACGCCGCGCAACAAAGCGACCCGTGCGTGGAATGTCACACTGCCGTTCAACAGCGGCTGGATAAGTGCGAGGCCAAACACGGCGGGCCTGCGCAAAAATGCTACGACCAGTTCAACAAGGGCATTGTCGAATGTTACGCCACCGTCTGCGAGCAGTAGCGCGTTCTTTGGCGGTCGCACCCGCGCGGCGAATTTAGAAGTAGTCAACGCCAGTGCGAAGATCGGCGAAACATAGAGACCCCGGTCGCGGCCGCTCGATTGATGCCGCCGCGACCGGGGTCTGGCGCGCGACGGGAAGCGGAAGACGGAATGCTGAATTCAGGAGAAAGACCGGCGCGTTTTATTCCGACTCCCGCCCTCCGGATTCCGTCTTCTCGTTCATCGTCCCGCGTTCATCCTTTAAAGTTTCTCCCGCCGCTTCTCTAATTGACGCCGTTCTCCCTATCCGTTTAGCATCCACAGGCAGACGCCCTAGACTTTCGCCGCGCGCGGCCGGGAGGATTTCCGCCATCACCCGTCAGCAGATTTTAGAACTGTCGTTCCTCGTCATCTTCGCCACCGTCCACGGCTACGGCGCGGCGTGGCTGGCCGTGCGCATGCTGTTTCGGCCGCACCGCGCCGTCAAACTTTTCGGCCTCACGATCTGGCCGCAGGGCATGATCCCGCGCCACCGCGAACGGCTCGCCGAAACCATCGGCAACGCCGTCGGCAACGAACTCGTCTCGCACGACACCATCACCGACGCCCTCTTCGAGACCGATTTCTTCCGGCGCAAAGTCGCCGATCTCGTCTCGACGCACGCGCGCGACCTGCTCGACACGCCGCGCGGCTCTTTCATCGAAGCCCTGCCCGCCGCCGTGCGCGCGCCCGTCCTCGACGCCATCAGCGCGCTCCAACTGCGCATCGCCGATTACATCGCCGGCATCCTGCGCAGCGAAGAGACGGCCGCCGCCATCAACTCTTTCATCGACCGCCGCGTTGACGAACTGCTCGCGCGCCGCCTGAGCGACGCCATCGACGACGAGACTTACGAGCGGATCGTCGGGTTCGTCGAAAGCCGCTTTCACAATCTCGTCAACGAGCGCGGCTTCGAGGGGAAGGTGCGCGATTTCGTCAGCGCGCGCGTCGAAGAACTCGCCCATAGCCGCGCCACGCTCGCCGAGGTGTTCACGCCCGACGCCGTCGCCATCATCAAAGAGCGCATCGACGCCCAACTCGCCCCCATCGCCGAACACCTCGCCGAGATCGCCTCCAACAAAAAGACGCGCATGCAGATCGGCGCGCTCATCAAACGCGAGGTGGACGACTATTACGGCCAACTCGGCTTCTTCAAAAAAATCTTCGTCTCGCGCGAACGCATCCACGGCGAGGTTGACGAGATGGTCAACAAAACCTTGCCGCGTCGCGTGCAGGAATTCCTGCGCGGCGAGGCGTTCGCCCAGGAGGCCGAGGCGTTTCTCGATTCGATGATCGACAACCTGCTCGCGCGCCCCATCAACGAACTCGTCGGCACGATTGCGCCCGACAAGTTGGAACTGATCAAAGAGCAGGTGGCCGGGCGCATCCTCGTCATCGCGCGCGGCGCGGAACTCTCCACCACCGTCTCGGCCTACACCTCCGATGCTCTCGCGCGCATCCGCCCGCACACCGTCCGCGCGCTGCTCGAACACGCCAGCCCCGACTCGGCCGCGCGCCTCAAAAACTTTCTCTCCAAAGCTCTGCTCGGCATGCTGGCGCGCGAAGACACGGCGCGCACCGTCAACGCCATCCTCAGCGCGCAGATCGAACGCCTGCTCATCGCCCCCATCGGCCGCATCGGCGACCACCTGCCCGCGCACACCGTCGCCCGCGCCACCGACGCGCTCACCGAGCGCATCAACGCGGCGGCGCGCGAACGCCTGCCCATCGCCATCAAAGAGTTCGACATCGGCCAAATCGTCCGCACCAAAGTCTCAAACTACCCGGTCGAAAAATTGGAGACGCTCGTCCTCTCCGTCGCCCAGCAACACCTGCGCAAGATCGAACTCTTCGGCGCGGTCATCGGCCTCCTCCTCGGCCTCTCGCAGGCGATCTATTTCGGCATCAAATACTACCGCGCGGGGCAATGAGGCGATTCGGCAGGCAACCATTCGGGCGGGTAAGTGCACAAACTATAACTCCCAATCGGTACGAACAGTGCGAGATAATGTGTTTAGACGGCGGCGGGACGACTCGGCCGCGAGAGACAGGGGAAAGATTTGTCCATGAGTTTTCTACAAAAAAGATTTGTTACGCTGGCGACATTAGCGTCGGTCGTATTGTTCGGCGCGACTTCGGCGGGGGCGCAGAAACTGGCGTCGCCGTATCGCTCGAACGAATCGGTGCGCTCGGATAAGTTTACGGGCGGGCGGATCGAGCGCGCGGCGTTGGTGGCGGGCGAGCCGGACATCGAGATCACGGTTGACGTGCCCGCCTTTCGCCTGACGCTCTGGCAGAACGGCAAAGAGGTTAAGACTTACGCGGTCGGCGTCGGGAAGAAAGATTTTCCGATCTCGATTGGCGAGAAGCAGGCTTCGGAGATCATCTGGAACCCCGATTGGATACCGCCGAACAGCGAGTGGGTGACGGGGCGCAAAGGCATCAAGGCGGGCGAGGTGATCCGCGCGAGCGACCCCCGGAACCCGCTCGGCAAGCTGAAAATCCCGCTCGGCTACGGCTACCTCATTCATCAGGCGGCGGCCGTCACCGATCTCGGCAATCTCGTCTCACACGGCTGCATCCGCATGCTCCGCACAGACCTCTACGACCTGGCCGAAAAGATCGTCGCCGCGCGCAGCGTGCCCGTCGAGCCGAAAAAGATCGCGAACGCCAAGGTGACGAAGAACACCGTCGTCGCCAAACTCGACGAGCCGCTGATCGTTGACATCAACTACGACACGCAGGTCGTCGAAGGCGGCTACCTGCACCTCTACCCGGACGTGTATGAGCGCGGCACGAACACCATCGCGGCCTTGCGCGCCGAACTCGAATCGAGCGGCGCGGACGCCTCGGCCATTGACGAGCCGACGCTCAAACGCATGCTCGCGCGCGTGAACGGCAAACAGAAATACGTCGTGAGCATGGAGAGCATCGCGGCGGGGCGTGCGCTCGCCGACGGGCGCGTGCTCCCACTCGTCGGCTCAACGGCGGCGAAGAAGAAAGTTGCGCCGAGGAAACGTGCGGCTTAACGCCCGGCATTGCCTGCCGCGCATTCAACTTATCAACCACCCAAGCTAACGGATGAAAGCTGCGCTATTCGTGGTCGGGTGGATGCTGTTGTTAGACGCCGGGTAGCGGCTAAAGCGACGCGCGCAATCATTTGAGCTTTTCACTACGGAGCATGATATGAGCGCCAACCAACACTTTAATTACCCACCAGAAAAGTGTGCCAGCGATGACTAGCGTAACCATGTCCCACCATACTGCTCCGCGAAATATTCCGATGTGTTGAAAATCCGGCACGTTCAACCGGGAATAGCCCGAGATTTCAAAATTACTCTTCCCTAATGACTTCTTGATATGTCTTGCGATCAACTTGAGTTATTCGGTGTTTCCAACCAGAGAGTTTCTCATCCCAATCAATAACTAACACGCGCTCCCCATGATCCACTTCCGCATAGGCAATCACCCCGCGATTGATAATCTTTGGGTCGGTGCTAAAAGTATCGCCTTTCAACTTCACCCGTCGCCCTATCTTCGCCCGCACTTCCTCTTGAGAAAAACCCTTCACTGATGGCTGGAAGATAGAAGAAAAGAAGGTGAAACCAATTCCGACTGCACATGCAAGCACGAAAGCGACAAAACGTGTTTTGGTTAGCATATAGAACATCTTCCCTTAATTAGCGCGTACTTTGAAAGCAGCGCAACATCCTAAACAAAACTAACATGCGCGGTAACGGTTCTGGAAGAAAAACTTTCTTCTGCCGCCCAACGCTTAATAGACCGCTACCAGCGACCTAATACTGTATAAAACGGCAATTGCCATTTTGTTGGGATTACGGCGCGCAGTATTCCCAGTGCCACGGCTCGTAGAAGTAGGGGCAGAAGCCGAAGCGTTCGGCGTTGCGGACGAGCCAGCGATAGGCGCGCGTCCCGGTTTGAAGCATGCGGTTAGGGTCTTTGGTGATGGTCGGCTCGCCGCCGACGTAGAGGTCGAGCGCGCGCCCGGTGAAGTGTGGGCTGTTGACGGCCAGCGCGGCGCGACCCGCATGCGGCTCCAACTTGCGCAGGCGATCCTGATACTCGCGCGAACGAAAGGCCGAAATGATTTTTAAATACTTTTCGGACGCGGCGAGTTCGCCGTCGCGAGTCGAGAGTTGCAGCGAGGGGTCGGCGATGGCGGCGGCCAACATGCGTTTGTAAGCCGCGTAGGTTTGGCGTTCGACCTGGCGCAGTTCGTCGGCGCGCGACGAGTCCCAAAACTCTGCGGCGGGAACCGTGAGCAGTTGATCGGGCTGCGGGTACGTGCTGATTTTGCGTCGCT
>DASQNL010000470.1:0-7896 GCA_035644995.1 Pyrinomonadaceae bacterium
GCTCATACTTTTCTCCAAGTGCTAAATGCAGTGACAAGTGACGAGTGACAAGTGATGAGCAAGAAACAAGACAAGTTTAAAGATGAGATTTCTGCTTTAACTCGTCACTTGTCACCTGTCACGGAGAAAAGTATGAGCGAGAAAGATGTGATTAAAGAGACGCGGCCGCGCATGGAAGCGTCGGTTGACGATTTGCGACGCAGGCTGTCGAGCGTGCGCACGGGGCGCGCGGTGGTGACGCTCTTAGACCCGGTCGTGGTCGATTACTACGGCACGCCGACGCCGCTCAACCAGATGGCCTCGATCAGCGTGCCCGACCCGCAGATGTTGGCCGTGCAGCCGTGGGATCAATCGCAACTCAATGCGATTGAAAAGGCCATCCGCACCGCCGACCTCGGCTTGAACCCGTCGAACGACGGCAAGATGGTGCGCGTGCCGATCCCGGCGTTGACGGAGGAGCGGCGCAGGCAGTTGGCGAAGCAGGTGCACGAATTCGCGGAGGAGCACCGCACCGCCATCCGCAACATCCGGCGCGACGCGAACGAGCGGCTCAAGAAATTGCTCAAGGACAAAACGATCTCCGAAGACAACGAGCGCGACGGGTTGGATGAGGTGCAGAAACTCACCAACACCTACATCGGCAAAGTGGACGAACTGGCGAAGACCAAAGAACAGGAAATTATGAGCGTCTGAGAAACCCGAAAGCGGGTAAAGGTAAAAGGGGAAGGGGGAAAGGGTAAAGCGTGTTGCTTCCCTTTCCCCCTTACCCTTTATCCTTTAACCGCGGCTGTTTACTGTGCGGGAATCTTGAATGCGTCGGCTGGCAGGTCTTGGTTGAGTTTCGCTTCTTTGACTTTGAAGTCGGCGACGAAGTCGCCTTGCGGCGCGGCCAGTTTTTGCACGAAGCTCGTGGGAATGAGCACGCCGTCGAGTTCGCGGAAGCCCTTGTACTCAAAACTATAGGTCATGCGGTTATAAGGAATCTCGAAGCGCACGACGCGCCCCGTCGTGATCTGGACGTAGTAGTCGGTGCTGTTGCCTTCGGCGTCCGTGATGCGAAAGGCGCGCTCCTTCTTCTTGTCGGGGAGCGCGGTGACGACGTAGCCCGGCTGGTCAAACCTGGCGAGCACGGGGATGCCGAACTTCGTGAGCGGCGGCAAGGTCATGCCGCGCATTGACGAATAGCTCTGCTCGCCGTCGAAGATGAGTTGGAAACTGAAGATGGGCGACTGCACGTCCTGCCGCAACTTTTCGCCCGCCACGAGCATGCCGAACTTGCCCGTCAGCGACTGCGTGGAATTCGGCGCGTAGAGATCGACCGAGCCGATCAGCATCATGTTCTTCAGGTTGCGAAACTTCTCGCCGCCCTGCGCCGCGAAGGCCGCGCGCGCCAGTTCCATGGGCGTCATCGCCGGCGTGATGACGGAAGCGTTACCCGCGGCCGGAACTTTGGCGGGCGCGTTGGCTGCCGTGGCGGTCTTGGCGGCCGCGTTGGTTTTGTCTGAGGGTTTTTCCTGCGCTCTTGCGCTCATGACGGCGGCGGCGCAGAAACAGAGCGCGACGACACGGCGCAGGAGGGCGGCGGCGAGAGCGGGGACGGTGAGTTTCATGTCGATACCTCTTTTGTTCGGCGGGCGGATAATCCCCTGCAAGTTGCGGCGCAATCGAAGCGCGCGAAAAGTAGGGGGGAGACTGCGAGAAAAAATTTCACGCCGGAGGCGCACAGGATGTCGGAGCGTATCCTTACCTGTTACCCCCGGCGTGAGTTTTTACGTGCCGGTCGTTTGAAAAGTTCAGTTTAGAAACTGAAGCGTAGTTGGGCTTCGACGCTGCGGTTGCCCGCCGCGCCGCCGCCGCCGAACGGGCCGCCGCCACGGAAGCCGCCCGATTGCGTGGCGGCGCCGAAAAAGCGAGACCTGAGGTTGCCGGTAAAACCTCCGGGGTTCGTGCGGTTGAAGATGTTGTTGATGTTGATGCCGAGCGAGACGTTGTAGCGTTTTTGCTCTCCGCCGCCGCCGCCGCCGCCTGCGCCGAAGATACCGCCGCCGCCGAAGGGGCCGCCGCCACCGCCGCCGCGCACGCCGCCACCGGCACGCGCGCCGCCGCCACCGGCGCGTCCGCCGCGACGGCCGCCGCCCGCCGCCGTTGTCTCTTGTCCGCCCGCGGGAGTCTGGGCGTTAGCGGCCGTGCGACGCGAGGCCGCGCCCGGAACATCGCCGAAGGCGAAGTTTTTGTTGATCCTCAGGTTGACGGTGAACTGCCCCGGATTCTGCCCGTAGTTGCGCGGGATGACGGGCGTGCCGGGCAAGGGGTTGATGTCGAAATCGCCGAAGCGCGTTTGGCGCAAATTCGCGGGGAGGGTCGAGGCCGATGCGAACGCGGGACGATCCGTGACGAGCGTGTCGCCGTTGTCGTCGAACCCGGTCGTGATGTTGAAGGGCGAGCCGGTCGAGGCGAAGATGAGCGGGTTCAGGCGGATGCCCCACGGCGCGCTGATCGAGCCGCCGAGGAAGAAGCGGTGGCGCACGTCCAGCGCCGAACGCCCGTACTCGGCCGACAGATCGTAGTTGTCGGCGGGGAAAGTGCCCGCGCCGTCCGTGTCGCTGTTCGCCTTGCCGAGCGTATAGTTGGCGAAGATCGAGAAGTTCGGATTGAAGCGCGTGTTCGCCGACACGATCAACTGATTCTGGTTGAGAATGCCGCTCGACTCGTACTGGTAAATGTTGCCCGCGGCGTCGCCCCTCGGGCGCACGCCGCCCACGGGCGCGTTGATGTTGCGCGTGCGCAGCAGGTGCAGCGTGCGCGTGTTGACGAAGCTCGTGGTGAGCGTGACGCGGCCGGGCAGCAGACGCTCGACGCTCGCGGTCGATTGGATCGTGTAGGGAGATTGCAGGTCGGAGGCGACGATACGCGTCGTCTGCGGCAGCGCGAACTGGTTCAACTGGCCGAGCGAAGGCACTTCGTCCAAGCCGGTGAACACGCCCGCGAGGTCGTCCGAGGAGACGACGAACTGTTGCTGGTTCTGGCCGTTGAAGCGGTTGGTCTGCAACGTCAGGTTTTCGCCGAAGCGCGCGTAGAAGATGCCGAAGCCGCCGCGGATGACGGTTTTGGGCTGGCGCGCGCCGTCGCCGCCGGGCGAATAGGCGAAGGCGAGGCGCGGGGCGAAGTTGAAATTACTGCTGATGTTCGTTTGCGTCTCGTAGCGCAAGCCCGCGCTGAGCGTCAGGTTTTTGCGCACGCGCCAGTCGTCTTGAATAAACGCGCCGAAGTCCGTCTGGCTGACGCTCGTCTCCGGAACGCCGCCGTTCAAGTTCAACTGCGAGGGCAAGACGTTCGCCGGGTCGAGTTGGAAGGCGCGAAACTCTTCGAGCGAGTCGAAGATGTAAGTGCCGTTGAAACCCTGCTGCGAGAAATCCGTGATCTTGACGCTGCGCACGCGCGCGCCCGCCTTCAGCGAATGGAGGCCGCGCGTGAAGGAGGTGTAGTTCTGAATCTCATAACGCGTGTTCGTGTTGCGCGAGGGGCCTGCCGATGAGCCGCCTGCCGTGAAGGCGTCGCGCACGAAGATGACGGGGGCGGAGATGTCGCCGCCCGACGTGCCCGTGTCGCGGTTGAACTGGAAGCGCGTCTCGTTGATCACGGTCGGGGTGAGAATGGCCGTCTCGGTGAGTTGGAAGTTGTGGTCGGAGCCTTTGCGCGCGTAGGTGCGGTCGATGCCGAAGAACGGATCGAAGTCGAGCGCGAATTCCCCCGTGCCGAGGTTGTCGCGGCTATCGCGCGAGTAGCGGTAGCGCGCAACGAGCGTGTTCGCCGCGTTGATCTGGTAATCGACGCGCGGGCTGAAACTGAAGCGGCGCGTGGGCACGACGAGCGTGCGGTTGACGCCCGCGAAATTGAGCGTGACGGGGTCGATGATCTGTGCGTTGATGATCGAGTTGCCGTCCAATTCGCGGCGGTCGAAATCGAGGAAGAAGGACGACTTCCCTTTCCGGATCGGGCCGCTCAGGTTGCCGCCGTAGCTGCGCAACTGGTAAGGCGCGCGGCGTTCGGAGAACGGGTCGCGCGAGTTGAGGGCTTCGTCGCCGAAGTTGAAGAAGGTCTGCCCGCGCAGTTTATCGGTGCCGGGACGCGTCAGAATCTCGACGCGGCCGAAGCCGAGACGGTCGTACTCGGCGGAGAACGGATTCTGATTGATGCGAATTTCGCGGATCGACTCCTTCGGCGGAATCCGCCCGCCCGTAAAGCCGTCGATGAAAATCTGCCCGCCTTCCGGCCCGGCCGAAGGCCCGGCGAGGGCTAGCAGGGCGGCGGCGAGATCGTCCGGGTCGTCGGGCAAAGCATCGAGGTCTGTGCCTTTGATGACGAGCGCGCTCTGGTTGTTTTCGGCCTCGGTGCTGATGGGCGAGTCGGCGGCGACGGTCACGTCCTCCCGTTCGAGCATCACGCTCAACTTGATGTCCAACGCTTCGCGGCGACCGGCCGCGACGACGACGGCCGCGTTTTCGTAGAGACCGAACCCGGTCGTCGTCGCGCGCACGGTGTAAGTGCCCGGCGCGAGGTTGTTGAAGGCGTAGAGGCCGTCGTCGTTGGTCGTCGCGGTCTTTTCCGCGCCCGCCGCGTTAACGAGCGTGACGGTCGCGCCGACGACGATGCCGCCGAACTCGTCCGTGATCGTCCCGCGCAAACTGCCCGTGCCCTGCGCCGCGACAAACGACGCCGTGAGCGCGAAGGCCAACAGTAAATTCAACCCGCGTGTAATGTTATTCGATAAAAAGTTCATAATTGCTTGTCGGAGAGACTACCGCCTTAAAATTTCCCTGTGTTTTTTTCAGACTAAGAATTAAAGACGGGCGAAATGCGACCAGGGTTACATCTCGCCCGTCTTTATTTTTAACCGCTTACGGAAGGCCGATGCCGAGGTCGATGCCGCCCGGCAAGCCCAAATCCTGACCGCCGCCGATATTCGGCCGCGCCGCCCCGGCGGGCATGGCGTTGATGATCGCATCCATTCCGGCGACGAGCGCAATGGCCGTCAGTCGCGTCGGGTCTGCGCCCGACGTGCTGGAGACGACGATCAGGTCGCCCGGCTTCAACTCGGCCAGAGTCGTCTTCGGCATGCGTTCCAGCATCTCCTGCGGGTCTAATCCGCCGCCCATCCGGCGTTGACCGCCGCCGCGTCCGCCTTCCACGCCCGGCGCGCCGCCGACGCCACCGGCCTGCGCGGGACGCGCGCCTTCACCCGGCGCGCCGCCGCCGGCGGGTCTGCCGACTGCTCCGGCGCCGCCCGCCGCGCGTTGCGCCATGAACTGCGCCATCATCGGCGGCAAGCGGCGCAAGTTTGAATCGCTGTTGATGAGGATGGTGAGCGGCTTGTTGTCCTGCCCCTTGATCTTGATCTCTCCCGTCGCCGCGTCGACGGCCGTGACCGTGCCGACGAGTTGGCGAAATGCGCCGGAGACGATCTCTTCGGGCGTGAAACGCGCGCCGTCCGCGCTTTTTTCGCCGAGCGCACGCAGCCGATCTCCGATCTTCACCTCCGCGAAACTGCTCGACTTCGCATCCGCGAACTTCACGGAGTCGGGCGCGTAACGACGAAACAACACTCTCTCGCCCGCCGCGTCAACCACCAGCGGCTTGACGCCTTCGGCAGTGGCGGCCGACACCGTGATCTCTTTCGTCGCGGGGTTGAGAGCCGTGACCGTGCCGAGGATGCCGCGCCGCTGCCACTCCGCGCGGTCGCGCTCATGCTTCCGCGCGATGTCCTCTTTGGTCGCCACGATCACGACGCGCGCCGGGATCGTCCTTTGATCGTCGGAAACTTTGCCGAGCACCACCAGCCGGTTGCCGACGCCGACGCCCGCCAGTGAGATTTTCGTCATGTCGGCGGGCGTGATCGCGCCCTTCGCGGCACGCGCCAGCGCATCCGGATTAACGCGATAATAGACGGTCGCCGCGCTCAGCACGACGTTGACGGGCGCGCTCGCGCCGTCCACTTTGAGCGTGATGGTGAGAGCCGAGGGGTCTATCGCCGTCGCGTCGCCGAGGACGCGATTGGCTGAGATGGCGGGGTTCGCCTGACTCGCTGCGGCGGCGGAAGTAGCGCCGCCCGCGGAAGTTTGTCCGAATGCGACGCCCGTGCCCGTCGCGCAAACGAGCGCGGCACAGGCGAGGCTCAAAAAGTGCTTTTTCATCTAGGTGCTCTCTCGGTCGTGGAATTAGCGTTTATCGGAGCGTTTAAAGTTTAACGTCGGGGTGGCGATATTGTTTGCCGCCCCCGGCGTAGCGGGTCGAATCGTGCGCCGTAATTTTGGGGAGGGATAAAGCGCGCTTTCGCATCAACAGGTTAGACGCGCGGCGGCCTTATTTAGTCGCCTCCGGAAGCGAACAATTTCAGGGGAACGAAGGTGAAGATTAGTGTGTCGCGCGGGCGAGATCAAGCGCGCACGGGCGATTTCCAGCCGATGCGATAGCGC
Source organism: Pyrinomonadaceae bacterium (assembly GCA_035644995.1). Lineage (GTDB taxonomy): Bacteria > Acidobacteriota > Blastocatellia > Pyrinomonadales > Pyrinomonadaceae > JAIVJZ01. The sequence goes on from DASQNL010000470.1 coordinate 6,474, forward strand.
ACCGTGAGAGCCAAGCCCAGACTCGTGACGACCAGCGCGGCGACGCCGAGCGTCCACAGGTACGGCAGCGACAGGACGAACGCCCAGAAGGCCGCGCCGAGCAAGAGCGCGATTGACTCGGAACGCTGTTCTTCGCGGAGCAGACGGCGTTGCAGCCAGCGACCCGTCGCCGCGTGAATCGCCACCCGCCCGAAGAGATAGGCCACGAGCAGCAGCAGGATCGAGAGCGCGCCGACGAAGAGGCCGAGCACGGGCGGCAAGACGTGCAGCGCGACGGGCACGCCGAACGCGAGCACGAAGGCCGCGAGCAGGCCGATCACCGCCACGCGCAAACTCGTCAATTGAAGCCGCATCGCCGCGCGGCTAATGGCTCCGGGCGTCGCGGCCGTCAACCCCAGCGAGACGATGAACCAGAAGAGGATCGACAGGACGCGCAGGCCGAACGAGGCCATCGTCCATTTCGTTTCGAGCAGCGACGCGGGGTTGCGCCCCAGTTCGCGCAACTCCTCCTCGTAGCCCGCGAACATGATCGTCTTCATCTTGGGATCGCGCCCCGGCGCGGTTTTGCCGTGGTGATACGCTCCGCCGATCACGAGCACATCGCCGCCGATGTAGGAATCTTTGTGCTGCGTGATCGTGCCGCCGATGACGCCCACATCGCCCTCGACGCGCCCCTGCCCCTCGACGAACACATCGCCGCCGAAAGCCATCACCCCGTGCTTGACCCTCCCGCGCACGATGACGTTGCGCCCCATGCCGAACACGTCCTTCGTATCCTCGCCCTCGACGATGAGCGTCGTCGGATCGTTCTCGGCCACGCGGACGGAAGGCGTGCGCGCCGAGGCCGCGACCACGACGCACAGCAGCGCGCAGAGAATCGCGGCCGGCCGCGCGAGGCGCGGGAGGCCGGGGAGCGTCAAGGTCGGCTGAAAGATAAAGGAAGTCACATCTGTTATCGCGCACGCCTGCGCCGGGTCGAAGAATGCCGGAGGTGTTACGTAAAAATCGGGCGGAGAGTTTTCGCGCACGAGGCAGCGCGTGCGCGTGTCTGGCTAGTCGGGGAGACGAGGCGTGCGGTGATAGCCGACGATGAGCCGGAAAAGCAGTGCGACGGCGACGGCGAAGACGGCGTATGCGCCGACGCCGCCCGCGCGCGGCTCCTCTAACATTTGCCCGCCGAGCACGCGCAGCGTGAGGGCGACGCCCGCTGCCGCTTCGCCGGCGGCGTTCGTCGCCATGCCGAGCATCGTCTCGGCCGCGCCCGCCACGGCGCGCAGCGGCGCGAACAGTTCATCCCAAGCCTGCCAGCCGAGCAGGATGAACGACAGCGCGGCCAGCCCCGCGCTGAACAGCGCGGCGCGCTTCCGTTCCGAACCACGCCGCACGCTGCTCATGTCCGACTGCGCGCGCGCTTTGACGACCT
>DASQNL010000471.1:0-7827 GCA_035644995.1 Pyrinomonadaceae bacterium
TCGATCCTGCAAGACCGCAACGACGGCAACATCATTTATCTCGGAACCAATCTCGGCGTCTATCGCTCCACCGACCGCGGACTGTCTTGGTCGCCCATCGGCGCGCCGGACGTGAAATCGCCCACCGCCAAACCGGCGAAGAAGCGCGCCACGACGGCGGCCGCGCGCCGCCGTGCGGCGACGGCGGCGGCACCGCAAGAACCGCGCCCCGCCCCGCCCGTACCCGCGAAGCGCGCCGACGACATGGTGGCGCGCGCGCAGGCGGCTTTAAACGCGGCGGGTTACAACGTCGGCACGCCGGACGGGCAGGCGGGCACACGCACCGTCGCCGCGATCAGGCAATTTCAGGCGGCGAAAGACCTGCCGCAGACGGGCAAGTTCGACGATGCGACATTGACCGCGCTCGGACTCGGCGGCGGCAAACAGTCCTTCGGCGTCGAGCAGGGAATTCAGAGCGCGCCCGTCGCGTTGACCGAAACCATCAACGCGCTCGCTTATCTGCCGGAAGCCGATGGTAGTTTGAAGATTCTCGCCGCGACCAACAACGGACTTTACCGCAGCATCGACCCGGCGAAGGGCTGGGAGAAGCTGCCTTTCGGCGCGGGACTCGACGCGCGCACCCTGTCGGTTTCCACGAGCGCGCAAAATCCGCAGACCATCTACGTCGGCACGTCAACCTCAGGCGTGCTCGTCTCGCGCGACAGCGGGCAGACGTGGCGCGAGGTCGAGGGCATCCCGAAGGGCGTGCCCGTCAACATCATCGAACAAGACCCGCAGCGTTCCGCCTACGTTTACGTCGGCACGTCGCACACGCTGTTCGTCTCGCACGACGGCGGCGAGAAGTGGACGCGACGGGGCGGCAATCTGCCCTACGGCAGTTTCACGAGCATCCTCATCAACCCGAAAAACACCGATGAGATTTTCGTCGGCAGCGCATACGAGCGCGCCGAGGGCAACGGCGTCTTTCATTCGATGGATGCGGGACAGACTTGGAAACGAGTTGACCCCGAATTGCCGAGTCGGCGCGTGTGGGCGCTCGCTTTCGACACGCGCGAGTCAGGCAAATTGCTCATCGGTTCGCACTCGGCGGGCGTCTACATCGCCGACCGCGACCTGACCGCGACGACGGCGGTCGCCCCGGCGCAGCCGTGACGGGTGATGGCAGATATGCCGATGCGGTCGGCATGAGGTAAGGAAATGGTCAACGGGCGAGCGTTAAGTTCCGTTGACCATTTCCCTTTAACTTTAAAGATTCCGGTTCGCCGCCCGTCGCCCGCCGCGCGTCGCTGCCCGTATTGCCTTGACATGCTTGCGCGTAGGCGTGTACATTTTCGGCCTACCCGGTCAAGCGACTGGTGGTTACCGGATCACGCGGGTGATCCACGGGCACGACAGAAACCGAAACCTTTTTTTTAAATTTTTTCAACTTCTAGACGGCTCGCAATCCCCGCCTCATCCCTTCTGGATCATCCGGCAATCACCCCCACATCGCCAGTAGAGTAGGCCGCGCGCCACGAAACACGGACGCGGTTGAACCGCGAGCGCGCGAGTCGTGAGTTGTCTGATTGGGAGGCGCGAAAGTTCTTCAACGCGCCGCGAATTCGAGTAGGAGTCCAAGAGTCCGCATGTCCACTGAAGATAACAAGCTGAGCGCGAGCGAAGCGACCAACGAAAACTCACAAACCGCCACAGGTGATATTGCCGCCACGTCCGATGCCGCGGGCGAGCAGCCATCACCGCAGTCGCGCGTCTCCTCATCAACGGCCACTGCCGCCGCAACTGCTTCATCCGTACCTGCCGCACGAGCCGCAGCGTCCGACGATGACGACGACGATGACGATCAGCGTTCCGGCGGCGATTTCGATTTCGGCGCCATGCTCGATCAATACGAGCAGGAGCAGGCGGCCTTTCAGGAAGGCTCGGTCGTACGCGGCACGGTGGTCGGCATCAACGACCGCGGCGTGCTGATTGACTTCGGCTTCAAGTCCGAAGGACTCGTCGATCAGCAGGAGTTCACCGAGAACGGCGAGTTGACCGTCAAGCGCGGCGACGAGGTGGAAGTGCTCATCAAGAGCATGGAGTCGCAGGAAGGGCAACCGATCCTGTCTCGCGCCGACGCCGTGCGGATGCGCGCGTGGGACGAACTGGAGAAAGCCCATCGCGACGGCACGCCCATCAAAGGCCGCATCATCGAGCGCGTCAAGGGCGGTTTGCGCGTGGACGTTGACGGCGTGGATGCGTTCCTGCCCGGCTCGCAGGTTGACTCGCGCCCCGTGCGCAATCTCGAAAGTTTCCGCGGCCAGGAGATCGAAGCGAAGGTCATCAAGCTCAACCGCAAGCGTTCCAACGTCGTCTTGTCGCGCAAGGCCATCCTCGACGAACAGAACGAAGGCCGCAAAGGCGAAACGCTCGACAATCTCGAAGAGAGCATCATCGTGGACGGCCAGATCAAGAACCTGACCGACTACGGTGCGTTTGTCGATCTCGGCGGCATCGACGGCCTCCTGCACGTCACGGACATGTCGTGGGGACGCCTCCAGAATCCGGCGGAACTCTTCAAGGTCGGCGAGACGGTGCAGGTCAAGGTCTTGAAATTCGACCGCGAGCGCGAGCGCGTCAGTCTGGGCTACAAACAGCTTCAGCCAGACCCTTGGGAATCGGTTGAGGAACGTTTCATCATCGGCAGCAAGGTGCGCGGCAGCGTGGCGAGCGTGACGGACTACGGCGCGTTCATCGAACTCGAACCGGGCGTCGAAGGTCTCGTCCATGTCTCCGAGATGAGCTGGTCGAAGCGCATGAAGCACCCGTCGAAACTCGTCAACGTCGGCGACGCGGTGGAGGCCGAAGTGCTTGGAGTTGACCCGAAAGCGCGCCGCATCAGTCTCGGCATGAAGCAGATGCAGGCCAACCCGTGGCAGACTCTCCGCGAGCGTTACCAGATCGGCGCGCGCGTCTCCGGGCGCGTCCGTAACCTGACGGACTTCGGCGCGTTCATCGAGGTCGAAGACGGCGTTGACGGACTCGTCCACGTCTCCGACATTTCGTGGAACAAGCGCATCAAGCATCCCGGTGAGGTCTTGAAGAAGGGGCAAGAGATCGAAGCCGTCATCACCAACATCGACACGGAGAATCGCCGGCTTTCGCTCTCGATCAAAGACACCGAGCCGAGTTCGTGGGATCGCTTCGTCAACGAACACAAGCCGGGCGACATCGTGCGTGGGCGCATCACCCGCTTCGCCAACTTCGGCGCGTTCGTCGAGTTGGATGAAGGTCTCGAAGGCTTGTGTCACATCTCCGAGCTTTCGGAGGAGCGCGTTGACAAGCCGGAAGACGTGGCGCAGGTCGGGCAGGAGATGGAATTCCGCGTGCTGCGTATCGAGAACGACAACAAAAAGATCGGCCTCTCGGCGCGCGCCGCTTCGAGCGACGAACCCGTCGCGGACACCAAGAGCTATTCGACGGAAGCGAAGGGCGGCATGGCCTCGCTCGCGGAACTCGGAAACTTCTTCGCCGCGTCCGGCGGCGGCTCGACTTCCGGCCGTGAGGGCAGCGATTCCACGACCGCGGACGATGAGAGCAGCGAAACGGCGACCGCCTCGGACTCGGACGCGTCCGGCAGCGAATCGGATGCGGCTCCGGTTGCCGCGTCATCCGACGCTTCCGCCGATGCCGGTAACGTCGGCACGAACGGCGTATCCGCCTCCGGCGCAGGCGAGGACGTGCCCGCAACCGGCGGCGACGCCGATGCGTCAACCGGCGACGGCAGCGACGCAGCCGGGACGACCGACGAAAACCACAGCTAAACAAACGGCAAGCCGAAGCTAAACAAACGGCAAGTTGATTTAGCCACAAGCCCCGCACCTCCGCCTCACCTTCAAAGATGAGCGGAAGCGCGGGGCTTGAGCTTTTGCGCGGAAAACCGGAAGCGTGAATTGCGAGGTTGAGAGCCGGATGCGGAAACGAACGCCCCCTCGCCTGCGCCGTTCCGCGTTCATCCCATGCGCCGTTTCCGCTCGCGCTCACGGACTGCGCCCTTTCGCCGGGTCGCTCCTGTAAGCTATTACCTGAGAGTTATTTCCGTCTTGCGGGGAACTAATAACTTCTGCTACTGTACAGTGCAGTTCCAGAGATTCCGGCCGTGTCGCGGAGTGCGCGGAAGATGCCCCGGCGACAGCCCCTGTGAGTGTGAATCGTGAAAGGTAAATGTATGACGAAAGCGGAATTGGTCGAGGATGTCGCGCGCGCGGCCGAATTGACCAAGAAGGATGCGGAGCGTCTGGTCGAAATCGTCTTCGAGAGCATCATTGAGACGCTCAATCAAGGCGAGAAGATCGAGTTACGCGGCTTCGGCAGTTTCCGCGTGCGCGAGCGCGGCGCGCGGCGCGGCCGGAATCCGAAGACCGGCGACCCCGTGGACATCCCTGCCAAGCGCGTTCCTTATTTTAAACCCGGCAAAGAGATGAAAGAGTTGATCAACGAAGAGTCAGCCGGAGGCGGTTCGACCGCCGGCACGCCCGCGGAGACCACGGAAGCGGGCAACGCGGCGACAATCACCGCCAACACGCCCGGACAAGACGGCGGAAACGGCGGCAATAACGCGGGCGGCGGCGACAACGGCGGGACGCCTCCCATCCATTAAACGAACGACGGCGCGAGGGGAACGGCGAACGTGGACAGGTTGTGGACGCCCTGGCGCTATCAATACATCACGAATGAAAGCGGCGAGAAAAGCGGCGACGACCGCGCCGCAACCTCCTGCATCTTCTGCACGCTCCCCCGGCAAGACCCCGCGCACGACGAACGCAACTACATTCTCCACCGCGCCCGGCACAATTTCATCGTCCTCAACCTCTACCCCTACACCTCCGGCCACCTCTTAATCATCCCTTACGAGCACACGTCCGAACTCGCCTCCGTGGCTAAAGACGCGACCGATGAGCTGATGGATTTGGCGAAGCAGGCGCAGACCGTCATCGGCGAGGCCTACCGCCCCGACGGGTTCAATCTCGGCATGAACCTCGGAAGCGCGGCCGGCGCGGGCGTCGCCGCGCACCTGCACCTCCACCTCCTGCCGCGCTGGACGGGCGACGCGAATTTCATGTCCACCGTGGGCGAAACGCGCGTCCTTCCCGAAGACCTCCCGGCGACCTACATGAAACTGCACGGAAAGTTTTGAATCGGTGACAGGTGACGGGTGACGGGTGACAAGTTAGAACAAAGAACTTGTCTTCAACTTGTCACCCGTCACCCGTCACCCGTCACTTGTTACCTGTCACTTCCTCGTGATCGCTTCGTCTTCGACCTCGCCGCCCTGGCTGATGGGAACTTCGGAAGTCTTGTAGCCGATGCCTCGTTCTTCGGTGTCGAGTTCGGGTTGCGGGAGTTGTGGGAGCGCGCCGGTCACGGCGGGCGGGTTGAAGCCGGGGTAGTCAACGCGCGAGTGGTAGATGGCGACGAGCGAGGCGATCATCGATTCCTTGATCGTCGTCAGCTCGCGTAAGGAAAGATCGCATTCGTCGAGTTGGCCGTCGCTGACGATGGCGTCGAAGATTTTGCTGACGATGCTGCGGATGTTTTCGGGGTCGGGGCGCGCGAGCGAACGCGCCGCCGCCTCGCACGAGTCCGCGAGCATCATGATCGCCGACTCTTTAAACTGCGGCCGGGGGCCGGGGTAGCGAAACTCCGCTTCGTTCACCTGATCGCCGTGGATGGCCTGCGCCTGCGCTTTGCGGAGAAAGTAGTGGAGCGTGCGCGTGCCGTGGTGCTGCGGGATGAAGGCGGCGATCTTGGCGGGCAGCCCGATCTCTTTGGCGAGTTTCAATCCGTAGGTGACGTGGCTCGTGATGATCTTCGCGCTGCTCGAAGGGCGCAGGCGGTCGTGTGGGTTCGTGCCGGTCTGGTTCTCGACGAACATGTCGGGCGCGGCGAGTTTACCGATGTCGTGGTAGAGCGCGCCGATGCGCGCGAGCAAAGCGTTTGCGCCGATGGAGCGGCAGGCTTCTTCCGTCAGTTGCCCGACGGCGTGCGAGTGCTGGTTTGTGCCCGGCGCGCGCAAGGCGAGTTGGCCGAGCACGGGGAGGTCTGCGTTCGACAGTTCGAGCAACTTCACGTCCGTCAGGATGCCGAAGGCGGATTCGCTGACGGGGAGCGCGCCGGAGGTGAAGATCGTCGTGAACAGACCGCCGAGCAGGCCGCAGCCGACGGCCATGAGCAGCGTGCCGAGCGTCAGCGGTTCCTGCGCCGCGAGGATAACGGCGAGCGCGGCGGCGGAGTTGACGGCGGCGACGAAGAGACCGGCGAGCGTCACCGACTGGCGTTCGCTGTAGCGGCCGATACCGTAGACCGCCGCTGAGGAAGAGACCATCGCGTAGCAAGCTATCAACATGCCGTTCGGCGAAACGAGTCCGGCGAAAAGCGCGGTGATGATGCCGGCGGTGAGCGCGAGTTGCACGTCCATCAAGAGCGCGACGAGGAGCGTGGCGACGGCGAAGGGAATCGCGAGACTCCACAGAGAGGCGTCGTTCCACGGGGCGACGACGGATTGCGCGGCGATAGTCTCGGCCAGAATGACGCCCACCCGCAGCAAAATCGTTTGAATCAAAATGGCCGAGGCGACGAGCGTGAACGCGCGCCCCTTCGAGAGTGTGAGCGTCGCGGTGAGGCTGCGGTGTTCGATAAACTTCCACGCGCCGAAATAGAGCGCGGCGACGAGCAGCAAGATGCCGATAAAGTGTTGCGGCCGTCGCCCCGTGTCGCCGTATTTGCTGATGGCGTCGAATTGCGCGAGCATTTTCGGCGTCACCGTATCGCCGGAGCGCGCGACGACCTGGTTGCGCTTGAGCGAGACGAGCGCGGGCGGCGCGTTCGGCAGGACGGCGCGCGCGGCCTGCGTCGCGCGTTCGTCAACGGCGGTGATGTCGGCCGGGGAGACTACGCTGGCGCGCACCACATCGCCCTCGCTGTAAATCTGCGCGCGCAACTGCGTGTGGATTTGCGCGAGCAGCAGCGTGGTGACGAGCGAGAGAACGGTGAAGCAGATGATGAACAGGGTCGTCGGGCGAAACCAGTCGCGCAGGCGGACGAGCCGGTGCAGGGCGGCGCGACGTGCTTCCGTGAAGCGGTTGGTAAACTTGGGGCGGCGGCGGCTACTCATCTTCTTACAACTTTACTTTGAATGATTCGCGGCGCGTTGTTCCGCGCGCGGGGCGCGCTGCTTGCGCGCGTGCGAGCCGGAGGCGTGATCCTCGCTCGTGAGATCGCGCGCGAGGATCGCACCGGCCAACTCCAGCATCGGGCGCACGGAGGACGCATCGGTAGCCGAGACGGCGATGCACTGGCGCGCTCCCGCGCCGCACGTCTGTCGCAGGATCGAGTCGAGCGTCTCGGCGTCAACGAGGTCGGCCTTGTTGAAGACGACGAGACGCGGAATGTCGCCGAAGTCGAGGCCGGCCAGAATTTTGTCCACCGATTCGACGTGCTGTTCCCAACGCGGGTTCGAGGCGTCGATGAGATGAATGAGCAGATCGCTGTCCGCGATCTCTTCGAGCGTGGCGCGGAAGGCGGCGATCAAATCGGGCGGCAGGTCGCGGATGAAACCGACGGTGTCGTTGAGGATCACCTCTTGTTCGTAGGGCAGCCGGAGACGGCGCGAGGTCGGGTCGAGCGTGGCGAACATGCGCTGCTCGGCGTGGACGCTTGAGGCCGTGAGCGTGTTGAGCAGGGTGGATTTCCCGGCGTTGGTGTAGCCGACGATGGAGATGATCGGCAGTTCGCGGCGCGTGCGCTCCTTGCGTCGTTCCTGCCGCCGCCCGCGCAGGGTATCGATCT
>DASQNL010000472.1:0-10501 GCA_035644995.1 Pyrinomonadaceae bacterium
GATCGTGCGCCCGAACAGCGTCGTCACCATCCGCGACAACACGACTTTGGAGGGCGGCCAGCGCACGAACGTCCGCGTCGCCGTCGCGCGCGGCCAGATCAACGTCCGCACCGAGCAACAGCCCGAAGGCGGCAGCAACATCGTCGAGACGCCGCTCTCGAAGAACAATCTCGCCGGGCAGACCGGCGCGAGTTTCGACGTGCGCGAGGATAACTCGGAGGGCATTCGCGTCAGTTCCGGTCAACTCGAAACCGTGACGCGCGGCGGCGTCAAGACGACCGTGCAGGGCAACGAGTACATCGCGCTCAATCAACAGGGCAACATCAAGAGCCGCGAGAGTTTGCTGGCGGTGCCGCTCCTGCTCTCGCCGCGCGACCTCGAAAAAATCTCCGCCACGGACAAAGGAGCCACCAGCGTGACGCTGCGCTGGGTGCGGCCGCCGACGGGCGCGCCGCGCCATTACCGCGTCGAAGTCGCCACGTCGCCCTTCTTCGTCGCGGCCGGGAAAGTAACCGAGCGCGATCAGCTTGAGGCGACGCAGTTCAGCGTCAGCGACCTGCGCGTCGGCATCTACTTCTGGCGCGTGCTGGCCGTGGCCGCCTCCGGCCAGATCAGCGAATGGACTGAGCCGCAGAAGTTCACCATCGTCGCCGGGCGGCAAGCCACGGGGGAGCACATCACGGTCTCCAACGTCGCGTTCGAATTTATCGGCGGCAGCATCTACGTGGCGCGCGGGCGCACCCAACCCGGCAACACCATCCGCATCGACGGGCGCGAAACTCTGGCCGCCTCCGACGGTTCGTTCCAACTCCAAATCTCCGTGCCCAGAGCCGCACGCGAGATCATCCTCGAAGCCGAAGACTCGCAAGGCACGCGCAACGACACGCGACTCGCCTTCACGCCCGACGCGGGGCAACGATAGGAGGGATGAGGGCGGAGGGATGAGGGATGAACAAGAAAGCATTCAATCGCTTGAGTCATTCCCTTTCATCCCTCATCCCTCCACCCTCATCCCTTAGCTTATGCACATCATCCTGTTAAAAGTTGAGCACGAACCGGGACGCGCGTTGCTGGAAACGTTGCGCGCGGCAGGCGTGTGCGCGGAGGTGTGGGCGGCGGCCGGGTCGCATGGCGGAGACGAGGGCGGGGTCGCGGCGTCGCCGCTGGCGGTGCTCTGCGAGGTGGCGGAGGGCGTCAGCGTCGGGGAGATTCACGCGGCCGTTATGGAGTCGGCGGCCGTTTGGCCGGACGTGCCGGTCGTGGCCTGTCGCCGCATCGAAGCGGGCGAGCCGCCGCCTGAGACCTTCCGGCTGGACACGCACGCGCTCCTGCGGCTCGGCTTCCACGCCGTCGCCGACGACCCGGCGCAACTGCCCGCGCTCCTGCGCGAACTCGAAGAGAGCGGCGAGAGCTTGCCGGAATCGTCTTCGCACTCGGAAGCGTTCGACCCGGCGACGACGGCGACGCCCGCCAGCATGCTCTTGCCCGACAACCTGAGCGTGGCGCGTTTGCGCGCGGCCTTCGAGGCGGTCGCCTCGCTCCATTTCGTGAGCGATCAAAAGAGCGCGGCGCAAACCACGCTCGCCGGTCTGGCTCCGCTGGTCGCGGCGGATCGCTGGACGATCTATCTGACCGAGTTGGAACGCGGCCAACGGGAAGCGCGCTTCGAACCGCTCGCCGTGCGCGGGCTGACCGAGAGCGAGCGCGCCCTGCCCGAAGGCGATTGGCGGCGCGCGCTCCACAGCGATTCGCTGATGCTCTTGACGGGCACGGAGTCGCAGGCGGCGCGCGATGCGTTCGCCGCGAACGAGACGCAGCGAAAGACCGAAGGCGCGCGGCGCGTGCTGGCCGTCCCGCTCCTGAGCGGCGACCGCGTGCTGGCCGTGCTCGAAGCGGTGCGCGAGGGAGCGTCGGCGCGTGCGTTCGCGGCCGGCGAAGCGGCGTTGCTCTCCGCGCTCGCGCTGCCGGTCTCCGCCGCGCTCGCCAACTCCGTGCGGATCGCCGAGGCGGAAAAACTTTCGCAGACCGACGATCTCACCAAACTTCACAACGCGCGCTTCCTCCGCCAGTACTTGATCGCCGAGGTCAAACGCGCGCGCCGCTACGGCTCAACCGTCACCGCGCTTTTCTTCGACCTCGACGACTTCAAAGAGATCAACGACCGCTACGGCCATCTCGTCGGCTCGCATACCCTGATGGAGATGGCGACCGTCATTCTGACGGGCGTGCGCGACACGGACGTGGTGGCGCGCTACGGCGGCGACGAATTCGTCGTCATCTTGCCGGAGACGGGTCTCGACATGGCCGTGCGCGTCGCCGAGCGCATGCGCGAAAAGATCGCCGAACACGTCTTTACGGGCGGGCGCAATCTGCGCCTGCGCCTCACGGCCAGCTTCGGCGTCTCCTCGTTTCCCGAACATTCCCAATCTCCTCAACAGTTAATCGCCGACGCCGATGCCGCGATGTACGACGCCAAAGCCGCGCACAAAAACTGCGTCCGCATCGCCTCCAAGCCGTAATCCGGCGCAAATCCTGATTTTCCACATTAAAATCCGCAATTCGGGCCTGTTGGCTTTAGTATTTGGGCTTTTTCGTTGTATCTTCTTGAGTTGGTAGGGCGTCGCGGGGCAGCGGCCTCGCAGGGTATTGTGGGAAGTCAGACTTACGTGGCGTCATTTCATGTAACGCTCGAACTTCGGCCGCACCCGCCCTCTTGACGTTCATTTCTAGCGCATCTCATACATGCTTGGATCGAAAAATTAATGGCCTTTAAATCACTCTTCAGTCTTTTTTCCAGCGATCTGGCAATTGACCTCGGGACGGCCAACACGCTCGTCTACGCCAAGGGGCGCGGCATCGTCGTATCGGAGCCGTCCATCGTTGCGATCAACAAATCAACCAACCAGCCGCTCGCCGTCGGCAAGGAAGCCAAAGAGATGTTGGGGCGCACGCCCGGCAACATCGTCGCCATCCGCCCGATGAAAGACGGCGTTATCGCCAACTTTGAAGTCACGGAGAAGATGCTCCAACACTTCATACGCAAGGCGCACAACGGCAAGTCGTGGGTCTCACCCCGCGTCGTCATCGGCATCCCCTCGGAGATCACGCAGGTCGAACGCCGCGCCGTCGAAGATTCCGCCTATCGCGCCAAGGCTTCGGAAGTGTATCTCGTCGAAGAGGCGATGGCGGCGGCCATCGGCGCGGGTCTGCCGATCACGGAACCGCACGGCAACATGATCGTGGACATCGGCGGCGGCACGACCGACATCGCCGTCATCTCGCTCTCCGGCATCGTCTACTCGCGCGCCGTGCGCGTGGCGGGCAACGAGATGGACGAGGCGATCACGGGTTTCATCAAACGCAAATACAACCTGCTCATCGGCGAACGCACCGCCGAAATGATCAAGATCAACCTCGGCTCGGCCTTCCCGCTCGACGAACAACTCTCGATGGACGTGCGCGGGCGCAACCTCATCGAAGGCATCCCCAAAACCATCACCATCACGGACGACGAGGTGCGCGAAGCTCTCGCCGATTCGATCTCAACCATCGTCAACGCCGTGCGCGTCGCTTTGGAGCGCACGCCGCCGGAGTTGTCGGCCGACATCGTCGAGCGCGGCATCGTGCTCACGGGCGGCGGCGCGTTGTTAAAAAATCTGGACAAGCGGCTCTCCATCGAAACCGGCCTGCCCGTTTCGGTTTCCGAAGACCCGCTCTCGTCGGTCGTGCTTGGCGCGGGCAAAATGCTCTCGGACTTCAACCTCCTGAAACGCGTGAAATGGGACAACACCCTGACGAGCGGAACTTAAAAACAGAGGTCGGAGGTGAGAGGTTAGAGATCAGTGAAAACAAGAACTGTCTCTTAACTAACCTCTAACCCCTGACCTCTAACCTCTGTTTTGCAATGGCACTTACGCGAACGCAGAAAGAGATCAGGCAGCGCGCGCCGTTGTGGTTGCTGGCGTTGCTCGGCGTAAATCTGGTGTTGATGTCGGTGTCGGCGCGCGATGAATCGGGGCATAAGCGTCTCATTCAGGTGTGGGCGCAGGCCGTGGCCTCGCCGGTGCAGAGCCTCTTTTCGGGGGCGTCGGGCGCGGGCACGGGTTTCTTCCAGCACCTCGGCAGCCTCAACCGCGCCGCCACCGAGAACGAAGACCTTAAACGCCGCCTCGCCTTGACCGAAACCGAACTGCGCGAAGCCCACATGGCGCGCGACGAGAACGAACGGCTCAAAGGACTCCTCGACCTCAAGGAAAAGAGCGGCTACCAGACCGTCACGGCGCGCGTGATCGCGCGCGACCCGTCCGAGTGGTTCGACTCCGTGATGATCAACCGGGGCAGTTCCTCAGGGATCGAGAAAGACATGCCGGTCGTGACGCACGAAGGCATCGTCGGGCGCATCATCGGCGTCAGCCCCGTCACGGCGCAGGTGCTCTTGATCACGGACGAACGCGCGGCGGCGGGTGCGGTCGTCGGCCAACTCGGAGCGTCGCAGGCGATGGGTTCGGTGCGCGGTTACGGCAGCAACGGCCTGCTCGACATGCGCTACGTCTCCGGGCTGGAGGCGGTCAAACAGGGCGACCTCGTCGTGACGACGGGGCAGGACAGCATTTACCCGGCGGGCTTGAGCGTCGGGCAGGTGGTGGAGTTCAAGCAGGGGTCGGCCACCTCCCCGCACGAGATCAAAGTTAAACCGACGGCGCGTTTGAATTCACTCGGAGAGGTGGCGGTGTTGCTCTACCGTCCGCCGCCGCGCACGGCGCCGACGCCCGCCGCCGCCGCCGCCGCGCCGTCGAACACTGGAAAGCAGTGACGAGCGGCAAGTGACAGGTGACAAGTTGAAAACCAAAACTTGCTTTTCCTCGTCACCCGTCGCTCGTCACCTGTCACTGTTTTTATGAGACTGAAGATCGCCGTTTGTGTCGCGCTCGCCGTTTTGTTGCAGACGAACCTGCGCCTCGTCTGGCCGCCGCTGGTTCATCTCGACCTGCCGCTCATCGTCGTGACCTACTTCGCCCTGCGGCGCGACGTGGTGCAGGCGCTCATCGTCGGCTTCGTGGCCGGACTCGCCACGGACTTTTTCAGCAAAGGACTCCTCGGCGCGAACGGGTTTTCCAAGACACTTATCGCCTATCTGATCGCCGCGCTCGTAACGCGCGTGATGCTCGACAACCCTCTGGCGCGAATCCCCGTCTTAGCAGGTGCGGTCGCGCTCGACGCCATCATCATCGTGCTGCTCCACCGCATGCTCGGCCAGCCGTCGCTCGTGCCCTTCGCCGAGACGGCGGCCTACAAGATGATCGCGACGACCATCGCCGGCACGTTCATCTTTTACATGTTCGACATTTTTTTCAGCGACCGCGCGCGCCAGCGTCGCCACTTCGCTTTCCGTCGCCGCGCCGCGCGCCGCAGTCTGGTCAGCAGAAGATAGTAAACAGTGACGGGTGACGGGTGACAGGATAAAACCCTTTGGGGGAACTCGCTTGAGCATCTGTTTCAACCCATCACCCGTCACCTGTCACCCGTCACCTGTTACATGTCACTTGTCTTATGAAATTTCACGACGAATCGCAAAATTTGCGGGTGCGGCTGCGGATCATTCAGGTGATCGTGTTCGTGCTGCTGGCCGTGCTGGGCGTGCGGCTCTACTTCCTGCAAGTCGTCAACGGTGCGTACTACGCGGAGCGCGCGGAGAACCAGCGCGTGCGTTTGCTGCCCATCCCGGCGCAACGCGGCACGATCTTCGACCGCCACGGGCGCATCCTCGTTGACTCGCGCCCGATCTACAATGTCATCCTCTCGCGCGAGGAGATGCAGGGCAAAGACTTCGGCTCGCTCGTCGCGCCGCTCTCAACCGAACTCGGACTCGACCCCGAACTCCTGCGCGACCGCTTCAACGAACTCAAGTCGCAGCCCGCCTTCGAGTCCATCATCATCAAGCAGAACGCCACGATGGCCGACATCCAGTGGGTCGAGGCGCGGCAGGCTTTCGACCACCCGGAACTGCGCATCGAGCAGCAGCCGCAGCGTCGCTACCCGGAGAACGGCGTGCTGGCGCACGTCCTCGGCTACGTGGCCGAAGTCAATCCGAAACAGTTGGAACGCGAAGAGTACAAGGCGAAGGGTCTCAAGCCGGGCGACATCATCGGGCAGGAAGGTCTGGAAGCCACTTACGACGATTACCTGCGCGGGCGCGACGGCTACCGCAAGGTGGTCGTGGATAGCAGCGGGCGGATTCAGGACGAGATCGAGAAAGTGTCGCCGCAGCCCGGTCAGGACATCGTCACGACGATTGACGTGGATTTGCAGGAGATGGCCGAGGAACAACTGCGCAACTCGCCTTCGGGACGCGGCGTGATCATTTCGGTCGACCCGCGCAACGGCGAGATTCTGGCGATGGCCTCCGCCCCGACCTTCGACCCGAACCTCTTCTCGCAGCGCATCTCAACCAAAGCCGGACGCGCCGAATACGCCGCGCTCATCCGAGACCCCAAACGCCCGCTCTACAACCGCGCCATCCGCGGCCGCTACCCGCCCGGCTCGACCTGGAAGATTCCGATGGCCGTGGCCGGTCTGGAACAGGGACAGATCACGACGGAGAACTCCGGCCTCGTCTGCGGCGGCGGCATCACCGTCGGCAACAAGTTCACGCGCTGCATGGGGCATCACGGCACGCCTCCGCTGACCACGGCCATCAAACATTCCTGCGACGGTTATTTCTACCGCCTCGGCCTGAAGATGAAGCTCGAAGGCATCATGCAGATGGTTGACGAGTTCGACCTCAACAAG
Source organism: Pyrinomonadaceae bacterium (assembly GCA_035644995.1). Taxonomy (GTDB): domain Bacteria; phylum Acidobacteriota; class Blastocatellia; order Pyrinomonadales; family Pyrinomonadaceae; genus JAIVJZ01. The sequence continues at coordinate 6,790 of DASQNL010000472.1, forward strand.
CGCACGGGCGTCGACCTGCCGCACGAGTTGATCAGTTGGACGCCCTCGCGCGAGTTCAAGAAGAAGTTCCAGCCGAAGGCCGCCGAGTGGGGCGACATCGACACGGTCTTCGCCTCCTTCGGGCAGGTTTACGAGAACATGACGCCGCTCTCGATGCTCCGCACGATTGCGGGCATCAGCGTCGGCGGCCAACTCTACGTGCCGCACCTCCTGAAAGAAGTGCGCGAGATTCCGGCGATGGGCGAACCCGGTAAGTTCGACTACCGCCCGGCGCGCGAGGCGCGCACGTTCGTGCCGCTCGACGCGTCGCGCCCGAACCCGAAAGTCGTGCCCATCGCGCCAGAGCATCATCGGCTCGTCGTCGAAGGCATGTGGCAGGTGGTGAACGCGGGCGGCACGGGCGGCGCGATGCAGATGGCGGGCTTCGACGTGGCGGGCAAAACGGGCACGGCGCAGGTCGTCTCGCTCGGCAAGGACGTGGGCGAGAACAAAGACCACTCGTGGTTCGTCGCCTACGCGCCCGCCCACAAACCGGAGATCGCCTCCATCGCGCTCGTCGAAAACGTCGGCTTCGGCGGCAAGTTCGCCGCCCCCGCCACCAGGGCCGTCTACGAGGTCTATTACCGCAAGACCCGGCCGGACGCCGCGCCGCCGGAAGTCGCTAAAGACAACAGGGGTCAGAGGCCAGAGGTTAGAGGTCAGGCAAATCCCATTGACTAACTTGTCACCTGTCACTCGTCACTTGTCACTGTTTTAATTATGTCCGCAATTTTAGAAACTCGCCGCTTCCGTGATTTCGACTGGCTGCTGACGTTTTTGGCAACCGCCATCGTGTTCTTCGGCACGTGGCAGATTCACAACGCGCAGCCGCTGGAGAACTACTGGAAGAAACAGTTGATCGGGTTGGTCGTCTCGCTCGTCGCGCTGTTCGCCATCGCCTTCACGGACTACCGCAAGCTCGTCCGCTACGCGCCCGCCTTCTACCTGTTCGGCCTCTTTCTGCTCATCATCGTGCTGATCCCCGGCATCGGCATCAAGATCAACGGGCAGCAGTGCTGGATCAGAATGCCTATCGTCGGTCAGTTTCAGCCCTCCGAGTTCGTCAAGATTCCGACCGTGCTGATGCTGGCTTACTACTACGGCAAACCGAGGTCGGGCGCGCTCGGTTGGCTGGAGATCGCCGTCGGCGTCGGCATCCTCGCCTTGCCCGCCGGTCTGATCCTCCTCGAACCCGACGCGGGACAGGTCATCACTTACCTGCCCCTGCTGGCCGTGGTGCTCTTTCTCTCGTCGGTGCGGATGTGGCTCGTCCTCGCCTCGCTCGCCCTGAGCGTGGTGTTGATTCCGGCGGCCTACGTCGTCGGCGTGAAGACCGGCCAGATCAAGAACTACCAGCAGCAACGCATTCAGGCCATCCTCGAACCCGAAAAAGCCGACCGCCGCGGCTACGGCTACCAAACTTATCAATCCATCCTCTCCGTCGGCAAAGGCGGGGTGGCGGGCACGTCCGGCGGCTCGACCGAATACTCGCAGAGCCGTCTGAAATTCCTCCCCGAACCGCACTCCGATTTCATCTTCGCCGTGACGGCCGAGCGCACGGGCTTCGTCGGCTCGATCCTCTTGCTCATCGCCTATGCGGTGCTGCTCTCGCGCCTCCTGATGGGCGCACGCCGCGCGCCCGACCGCGCCGGGATGCTCGTCATCATGGCGATTGTCGGCGGGCTGGCCTTCCAGATTTTCATCAACGTCGGCATGGCGCTCGGTCTCTTGCCGGTCATCGGCGTGCCGCTCCCGATGATGAGCGCGGGACTTTCCTCCGTCCTCGCCACCTTCATCGCCATCGGCTTCGCCGTCAGCGTCCAACTGCGCCGCTTCGTCAACTGAGGTTTGGATTTCAAGTTTCAGGTTGCAAGTTTCAGGTTTCAAGTTTCAAGTTCAAGCTCAAAGAACTTCAGACCTGAAACTTGCAACTTGAAACCTGAAACTCCGTGAGCGTCAACGCTTTTTGCGCAGGCGCACCGCCGCGCCCGCCAGCCCCGCGCCGAGCAGGATGAGCGTGGCGGGTTCGGGCACGGGTTGGAGTTGCCCGCGAATCTCACCGCCGGGGAAGGCGTTGCTGTGGATGTTGAAGTAGGTCTGCCCGGTCTGTAAGCCGCTGAGGAGAGCGAGGCGCGCGCCTTCCACCGTTCCGCCGTTCGCGTTGATGAAGGCAGGGTTGTAAGAGGAAGCGAGCGTGAGGTCGAAAGTGTTTGTGTAACTGCCGGAGGTGACGCCGGAGGGAAAGCCGGGAAACGTCGGAACCGGCGTGGCGACACCGGCCGTGCCCGTCGCGGGAGCGCAACAGTGGATGTGCGCGGCGGTCGTGCCGCTCGGCGAACCGTTGGCCGTCGCGCTCACCAAACCGCTGAAGCCGGCGGTGACGGTCATGATGTTGCCGTCCACGGTCACGACGGCGAAGCCCGCGCCGGGAGAGTTATTCGGCTGCGGCCTTTCGTTCAGGCCGCTCAGCGTTGCGGTGAAAACCAGCGGGTCGGCTTTCGCCACCCCGGACAACGCCGCGAAGGCGACCGCAAAGACGAGAAGACCAACTATCCTCTTCATCCCACACACCTCTTTCTCCGATTAAGTTATTGCCGCACGGTTAGGGCGCAAAAACTACTCCCTTTCGGATTCCGAGTCAACATTTTTTCGCGGGTTGCGGACGGCTAACTTTCCACACGCTTGTCTATAAGCATTAAGGGGCGACGTGACATCTGCACGCCGCCCCTCAAACGTTGTCGCCGCTGTGAAATCTTTGCGGCCTTACGACTTCTTACCCTTCGGCGCAGGCTTGGCTGCCGGATTCGCGGCCGGTTTCGCCACGGGCTTCGCGGGCGCGGGTCGCACGTCCTGCGGGAGAATGGTGGGCGTCGCGAGCGGGGGGGTCGCGCCGGGGGGCGCGATCCAGAGTTCGATGGTCGGTTGCTCGCGGTAGCCGCCGACGCCGGAGAGCGTGCGCGCGCCGTCCATCTTCCGGACGTTGATGGTGTAGTCGGTCGCGTTGTCCGCGGCTTTCTGCGCGTCGTCGGGCTGGCTGGTGCGGCCGCCGTAAGCGATGAGGTAGCCCTGCGCGGCCGGGTCTCTTTGGAGCGCGAGGACGAACTTGTCGAGTTGCGCTTTGTTCGCGCTCAGGTCGTTCGTCACGTACTCGCCGAACTTGACGGGCGGGGCGGACTTTTTGGCGATGCCGGTCGTGCAGGAATTGGAGGTGCGACACTCGCGCGGGAAACCGCCCACGTCCACGGTCGCCGTCACGGTCTGCCCGCCGATGCCCGTCGTGTCCACCTTGATCGAGGATGTGCCCTGCCCCGAACTGATAACGCCCGCCGAGACCGTCCAGTTGAAGGTCGGCGTCACGTTTGCGTCGCCGCCGCTGATGTTCGCCGTGAAGATCAGAGCATCCTCCCGGTTCTCTTCGGCCGTGTCCGGGCAGGACACCGTGACGGTGGGGCATTGCTGCCCGGCGGAAGCCGGGGAGGCGGCGGGCTGCGCCGGGGCGGGAGCAGACGCGCCGCTGTTGGGAATCAGCGTCAACGCGGCGGCCAGCAGGGGCGCGGCCAGACGACCGTAACTGAGTTTCATATCGATGCTTTCCTGAGAGTTGGATTGTTGATTAGGATGTGCGTGCCGGGACGCGTGCGAGAGATAAAACAAAAAAAAGCTGCACGCCACG
>DASQNL010000473.1:0-5540 GCA_035644995.1 Pyrinomonadaceae bacterium
CTCGCGCCTTCGGTCATGAGCGCGGGCGGCAGTTGATCCTTGCCTTCGGGCGTCAGGTATTGCGGCAAATCTTGCAGCGTGGATTTCTGCCCGACCTGTACGGAGTGGCAGCCCATGCAGTTGTATTTCTTGATGACCCACCAGCCGTCCTGTATATCCTTGCGGCGGTCGGTGGCCTCGTAGAAGTACGAAGTCGGAACGTTTGCGCCTTCCTCGCCGACGCTGCCGAGCAGGAACGTGGTCAGCGCGTTTTTCCACTCGGGCGTGAGATACGGATCGGGCATGCGCAGGTGGTCGCGGGCTTCTTTCTCCTTGCCCTTGTCGTAGATGCCCGGCTCCTCGAGTTTGTGCTCAAAGAAGCCTTTGCGGTTGTACCAACTCTCTTGCATCCCTTCCCTCGCCTCGTACTTCTTCTCCGTGAAGGGGTTGATATTTTTCTCCGCATCGTGTGTCAGCATGGCGAAATCGAGCCGTTCGATGGGCGTGGCACCTTCGGCGGTCAACTCTTTGCCGATGCGCTGCTCGTCCTCGAAGCCCCTGATCTCGTGGCAGTTGGCGCAGCCGTATTGCTTGATGAAGTACGCGCCTTGATCCTTCAACTTCGGATCGTCCATGTAGGAGGCGTCAGGCCACTGCGAGCCTTTGCCGAGCGAGAAGAGATAGGTGGCGATGTCGCGCGAGTCCTGTTCGGAGAGCCGGAAATTGGGCATCACCGTCATGTTCTGCACTTGCAGTTCCGCGCCGTCGTTCGGGCATTTCGAGTGGCCTTCGGTGTCGAAGCGATAGGGCTTGTTGTTCTTCTCGTAATCGGCGCGCGTCAGGTCGCGTTTCTCCTTCGGACAGTAGGGCGCCCAACGCTCGCGCGGGTTGTAAATCCAACGCACGATGTAATTGAAATCGGCCTTCTCGCCGACGCGTGTGAGATTCGCGGCAAACGTGCCGCCGCCTTGATTCTCCACGCCGTCGCCGATTGAGTGGCAGGCCATGCAGCCCTTCGTCTCAAACAACTCTTTGCCGTGCGTGGCGTCGCCCGGCTCCTGCTTCGGCGCTTGTCCCTCGAAACTCGACTGCCACAGGTAAGCCGCGATGGTCGCGCGCTCGTTGTCGGCGTTCTGTTTGAGGTTCTTCGATAGTTCGTGCTCCGGATTGAGATACCAGTACGTCGGCATCTTCGTGCCCGGACGGAACCCCTGCGGGTCTTTGAGCCACGCGGGAATCCACTCCTTGCGCAGCTTCAAACGCACGTCTTTCAGATTCGGCCCGACCTTCTTCTGATCCTGCATCAGGTAACGCGCCTGCACGTTCAACTGCTCGATGCGCGCCTCAAGCTGACTGTTGGTGACGCGCAACGAGACGGCGCGGGCGAGTTTTCCCTGCGCCTCGGTTTCGTCCGCGACCGTGCCGGCCTCAACGTCCAACTGTCGCGCCTCGCGGTCGTTGGCGGCGAGTTGTTCCTCCAGTTGCTTGATGTTCTGGCGCGAGTTGGCGAGTCCGTCGGTTTCGCGGTCGAACCCTTCGTAGCGGTGACAGCCGACGCAGCCGCGCTCTTGGAAAAGGTCTTTACCCTTCGTCAACACGTTCGCGCCTTGCAGCACGCGATCCTGCGAGTGACACTGCTGGCAGCCCGCTTCCATGTTCTCGCGCTGGTAGAGCGGGTGAAGCCAGAAACGGTGGCGGCCGTGGCCTTTGACGATGCTCGTCGTGGCGCGGCCGTTGCCGCCGTGGCAACTCGAACACCCGAAGCGTTCGGGATTGTGAATCTGCAACAACTCTTTGCTCGGGTGGCTGACGAAGGCGCGCGCGTTCGCGTCGAGCTTCTTGCCCGTCCGTTTGAAATTGATGGCCTTGAGTTCGAGCGGCTCGCGGATGCCGAGGTGGCACGTCTCGCAACGATCCACGATCTCGTCGCCGTTGACGTTGATCTGCCGGAGCGAGTAATCGAACTTGTTGTTGCGCTCGATCAACTTGTCGATCTGCTCCGCGCTGAGGCCGATCACGTTGTCTTTCAGATACGTGTCGCGCGTTCGTTTGAGTTCGTCGGCTTCCTTAGAGACTTCCGCGCGCTCCGTGAGCAAAGCGGCTTTTCTGTCTTTGAGGGTCAGATATTTCTGTTCGAGTTCGGTGTAGTTGAGTTTCTGCTCCTCGGTCTTATCGGAGTTGGGGTCAACCGGCATCCGGACTTCGACCTTCTCGCGCTTATCCTCTTCGACCTGGTCGCGCAGGTCTTTCTTGTCCGATTCGTCGGCAGTTTCGATGTTGTAGTTGACGACGGTGATGCGGCCGCGCTTGTCTTGGAACGGATCGGTGACGGCGGCGAGTTGGCGGTCGATGAACTTGACCTCCCGGTCAATCTCCTGCTTGCGCGGGGCGGCGGCCTGCTCGGCTTCGCGCGCGGCGAGGTCGAGTTCCTGATACTCCGGCGACTGCTTCACGTCCTTCTCCGACTGGGTGCCCGTCCGCTTCAGCCGCTTGAGATAGCGGTTGTAGCGCGAGACGAATTCCTGCTGGATGCCCTTCCAGGGCCGCTGGCCGTAGGCTTCGTCGTATAAAGCCCAGGCGACCGAGGCCATCAGCAGGAGCGCGCAGACCAGAAGGATATTGCTCGTCGAACGGCTAATAATCGGATCGCGCGCGGGCGGTTCCGGCTCTCGCCGCGCCAGCGCGTCCGTGTCGGTTTTAGGGGTCTCAGCCACCTTCGTCTCCCTCCAAGGCTTCGGGTTCAAACATTAAACCAAGGCGTTACCCACACGTACTTGATCGTGAAAGCCAGCCGCAGCACAATTTTGACCGGCAGCGCGATCAAAACCGAGATGGCGAAAAATTGAAACGTCAGGTATTGCAGCAGGCTCGTGCGCGCCAGCAGTTTTCGTTCAAACTCGTTGCGCGTCATCAGCCAATGCAGGAACAGCCCGGCGAGCAAGTAAAAGAGGCCGACGACGATGGCGCCGAAGATGATCTTGACGGGCATGCTCGTGATGCCGAAGATGTCGTGCAAATCGCGGTTCTTGTCGAACACGACGGCGTTGTGATCCCACGTCTGACCCGGCCAGAACCAGACCCAGCCGGGGCCGCGGATGAACGTGCCGATCACGATCAGGATAATCCAGGTGAACCAGCCGATGCCGAACATGCCGAGCGCGAACTTGCGCTGGCGGATCGTGTAGTAGCCGTTGCCGAGCGGGTTCGAGTCAACGTAAGGAAAGACCATCAGCCCGATCATCATGATCGAAGGCATCACGACGCCCGCGATCCACGGGTCGAAATAGACGAGCATCTCCTGCAAGCCGAGGAAATACCAAGGGGCTTTCGAGGGGTTCATCGTCAAGTTCGGGTTGGCGGGTTCTTCGAGCGGCGCGTCGAGCGTGATCGACCAGATGACGAGGATGACCGTTACGATCACGGCGGCGAGAAACTCCACGCGCACGAGGTAAGGCCAGACGTGCAACTCGCGCGCCCAACCCGGACGCCACGGCAAAGTTTTGCGGTGGTGCGTCTTGGCCTTCGCCGCGTCGCCTTCTAGTTCGACGATCAATTTGTCGTTCTCGCGCGCCTGCTTCAACCCATACCACGTGAAGAACGGGACGAGGAACAACATCGCCACAATCGGCACGTTGTCCGGCGCGGAAGTGATGACCCAGAGTTGATGCCAGTCCATAAGAATTGATCCATTTGGTCATTTATTCATTGAATCAATGAGTCAATGAATAAATGAATCATTTCTTCGTCGCTTTCATTTCCGGTTCGAGCATCACGGGCGCGGGGCCGGAGATGCCGCCGTCTTTGCGTATACGCCAGAAGTGGACGGCCATAAAGAGCGAGGCGACGATGGGGATGCCGATGCAGTGCCAGATGTAGGAACGCAGGAGCGCGTTCGCATCCACGATGGAGCCGCCGAGCAGGCCGAAGCGCACATCGTTGTAGGGTGTCATGCCGAGTTGCGGCCCGAAAGGGCCTTCGCTGCCGAACATGGGCGTGGCGCGCGCCATGTTCGTGCCTACCGTCACCGCCCAGAAGCCGAGTTGATCGTCGGGCAAGAGATAGCCCGTGAACGAGAGCAAAAGCGTCAACACCAAGAGCACGACGCCGACGCACCAGTTGAACTCGCGCGGCCGCTTGTAAGAACCCGTCAAGACGACGCGGAACATGTGCAGCCAGGTGGTGATGACCATCAGGTGCGCCGCCCAGCGGTGCATGTTGCGCAGGAGTTTCCCGAAGGGCACGTCGTGTTCGAGGTAGAGAATGTCGCGAAACGCCTGCACCTTCGTCGGGTGGTAGTAGAACATCAAAAGGACGCCCGTGAAGGTGAGGACGATGAAGAGGTAAAACGTGATGCCGCCCATGCCCCAGGTGAAACCGTAGCGCACGGCGTCGCGGTTGATCTTCGCGGGATGCAGGTGGAGAAAGACGTTGGAGAGGATCGCCAGCGAACGATTGCGCGGGTCGCTGCGGTCGTGCGAGACGCGGAAGATAGACTTCCAGAGTTGCGTCTGCTGCGGGTCTTTGTAAGTCTCGGCCTCTTTGACCGCGCGGTCTTTGAGCGCGAGTCCCTGCATTCTGGTTTTACTGATGAAGCCGGCCGTGGACTCGTCGCCGCTCTCGGTCGTCGTCGCCGTCGTCTCGCCCGCCACGGCCTTCCGGCTTCCGGCGGGCACGCCCGACGCGGCGCGCAAGAGCGACTTGATGTCGTCCGGCTCGTTCGCGCCATCCGGCTTGCGCGTCGCGCCGTTCCCCGCCTTCGGCTGACCTTCCTGCTCGTCAGGACGTTCGGAATCCATCTCCATCTCTCCTGTCTTCGCGCGCCGACCCGGAATCCGGCCGGCACATAAACTGCGGCTGTCGAAATCGCCGGGAGACCGTTTGACTCGAACCTTGTTGCGACCGCCGGCCTTGACTTGATGAGAAACCTGCTTGAAGTGAAACCCGCTTGATGTCCGGAGAAACCTGCCGGTGGAAACTTACATGGGGATGTAAGCGCCGGGGTCTTCAAATTTATTTTCGCCGCCTTTCGGCCAATCGTAGAGGCGGCCTTTATTGACGACGATCTGACCTTCCGCGTCGAGTTCGATGTGCGCTCGATCCATCGGGCGCGGGGCGGGGCCTTCAAAGTTGATGCCCTCGCTATCGTAGCCGCTGCCGTGGCAGGGACATTTGAACTTGTTTTCGCTGGCCTTCCAATCGGGCGTGCAGCCGAGGTGCGTGCAGACCGCATTGATGACGAACAAGCGGTCGGAAGTTTTGACTACCCAGACGCGGTACAACTGCTGATACTTCGTATCGACGCCGATGCCGTAATCGCCGGGGAAGCCCACGCGGAAGATGCTCGACGGCTCGAAGATCGTGCGCGGCAGGAAGAAGCGCAGCACCCCAAGCGTCATCGTGCCGACGATTCCGACGAGGCTCGCCCAGACGATGCGGCGGCGCATCTTGTTGATCGGCGGATCGGGGATGGTGTCTACGACGGTCGGGTGTTGTTTGGCGGCGACGGGCTGCGGGATGCCTTTGGCGACGCTCGCGGTGGGGGTGGAGGTCGTTTTAGCCGC
>DASQNL010000474.1:0-14733 GCA_035644995.1 Pyrinomonadaceae bacterium
GGTCGCTTGCGTCTCGTTCGCCACGATCTGCACGGGGCCGGGAGCTTCCACGACCGCCGGTTCGACGATGGGCGCGCCGGTGATGGATTGCTCGGGCGCGGGCGTTTCGGGTTGTGCCTCCGGCGCGCTCTGCGTCTGCGCCGGGGCTTCGACGCGCGCGGCCGGCGGGAGCGGTTTCTTGACGAGCCGCGCGACACCTTGCCTTGCCGCCGCACCCTGATCCGGCGTCGGCGCGCTCGCGTCCGCGCCGTTCTGGTCGAACGCTTGCGGCGGCGGAGCGGTCTGCTCGGCGACCGGCGGCGCGACGGAGGCGTGGATGTCTTCGGCCTCGCCGGACGCATCTTCAGCCACGGCGGCGGCGGTCGGGGCTTTTTTGACGACGCGAATGGCGCGCGGCGCAACCGTCTCTTTCTTGGGGAAATACTTGTTGCGAATCTTCTCCGCCAACTCTTTCGAGACGGTGTTCGAGGGCACGCTCACATCGACGCCCTCGCGGCGCACCTCTTCGATGAGACGTTTCGATTCGAGCTTGAGTTCCTTGGCGAGATCGTAAATACGAACTTTGGACTGGACGGTCATGCACTTCCTTCTCGACGCTTTGGTAAAACGGCGTCGCGCGCTTTAAAGGTTGAAGGACTCTCGCCCTCCGGTTACCTCTCGAACGGCGCGCGACGCTTGCGAGGCGTCGAGACACATGCCGCATGAGGCCGTCTAAGGCGAGTTGCCGCAGGCCGCGCCGCCCTTTAAAGCGACGCGCCCGCGGCGGTTATTCCGCGTTGCCCGAAGCATCTTTCCGCTCATCGAGGGCTACGTCTTTTTCGTCGTTCGTCTCGACCCGGTAGACGGGCGCGGGCGCGGACGATACCTGCACTTCCGGCGCGGACACTTCGGTCGCCGAGACCGTCGGCGCAATCGGCGAATCATCCTCGACGGGCGGTTCGCCTTCGTCCGCCGCTTGCTCTGCGGCGATGAGGGCGGCATCGGTCGAGGTCATATCGGGCGCGGGCGTGATGGTGTCGGCGCGCAGGTCGCGTCCCGCTTCCTGCAACACCAACTCGTCCACGGACATCTCTTCGACTTCCGTCGCGGCGACCGGGTCGGCCGACTCTCCGGCGAGCACATCCGGCTCGGCGCGGAACGGGGTGCCGCCGCGCACCGCCTCGTCGTAGCCCTCCGCGGTCATCGCGTCCGAAGGTTCGACTTCGCCCGGATCGACGCTTGGGTCGAGTTCGATGGAAGCCGCGTGCTGCTCGATTGTGTCGTCCGCGCCCGCGTCGTCTATCGCGTCGGCGAGTTCGCCGGCGGCGGCCTCGGCTTCCGACGCATCCGCGCCGTCTTCGCCCGCCTCGCCGCCCGCCTTGCTGCGTTCGCGCGCGGCGACGACGCGCTGCGCCGAATCGAGAATCGCCTGCGCTTCGTCGAGCGAAATATCGAGATACTCGGTCAGGTCGTCGAGCGAGGTGGCGGCCAGCGTGTCGATGTCTTCGATGCCGCGTTCGCCGAGCGCGGCGGTGGTGGCCGCGTTCACGCCTTCGAGCGCGGTCAAGGGAACCGCGCCGCCCGAAGCGATGAGCGCGCCCATCTGCTCTGCGACCTCTTTCTTGAGTTCCTCTTCGCTGCGGATGTCGATGTTCCAGCCGACGAGCTTCGTCGCCAGCCTGACGTTCTGCCCGCGCTTGCCGATGGCGAGGCTCAACTGATCTTCGTTGACGATCACTTCCATCTGTCTGCGCTCGATGTCCGTGATGCGCACCTGATTGACTTTGGCGGGCGAGAGGGCGTTGGCCGCGAACACCGAAGGCTCGTCCGACCACTCGATGATGTCGATCTTCTCGCCGCGCAACTCCCTGATGATCGCCTGCACGCGCGAACCCTTCATGCCGACGCACGCGCCCACCGGGTCAACGTCGCGCTCGTTGGAGGCGACGGCGATTTTCGCGCGTTCGCCCGGTTCGCGCACGGCCGACTTGATGATCACCGTCTCGTCGTAAATCTCCGGCACTTCCATCTCGAACAGGCGGCGCAGGAGTTCCGGCGAGGTGCGCGAGACTTCCACCTGCGGCCCTTTCGCTTCCTTCGCCACGTCGTTGATCACGACGCGGATGCGCTCGCCCTGCCCCCACTGTTCGCCGCGCGACTGTTCTTTGCGGTAGAGAATCGCCTCGACCGTGCCGAGGTCGACGATGATGTCGCCGCGCTCGAACCGTTTGACGTAGCCGTTGACGAGGTCGCCGACCTTGTCGATGTATTGCTCGTAGACGTTGGCGCGCACGGCGTCGCGCACCTTTTGGAAGAGAATCTGTTTGGCCGTCTGCGCCGCGATGCGTCCCATCTCCTCCATCGGCAGGGGCAGTTGCAACTCGTCGCCCACGTCCACCTCGTCGCCCGCCAACTCGCGCGCTTCCTGTATGGACATTTCGCGGCCGGGATTCGCCACCTCTTCGACCACTACCTTGGAGGCGAATAACTCGATGCCGGTCTCGTTCGACCATTCAACGGCGATCTCCTCGCCCGACTTGAACTGCTTACGCGCCGCCGCGCGCACCGCTTCCTTCATCGCCTCGATGACGAGTTCGCGGTCAATGCCGTGTTCTTTACACAGCGCGTCAATGCTCTGCCCGATGGATGCACTCATATATTTTTTAGAGGTTAGAGGTCAGAGGTCAGAGGTCAGTAAAAATCAGTTCTTGTTTTCAAACTGACCTCTGACCTCCAGCCTCTGACCTCTGCTTTTATTCAGTTGTACTAACTCTGGTCGGCCTGCTTGGCGGCCTTTTCGCGTTCGGCCGCGATGCGAAATTCTTCTTCCACGTCAATTTCGAGGTTGGCTTTGACCACGCTCGCCACGGGCACTTTGACGCGCCCGTTCGTGTTGTCTTCAAACACCACCTTGTCGCCTTCGACGCCGACGATGCGGCCTTTGAAGTTGCGCTGGCCGTTGACGGCCTCGCGCGATTTCATCTTGGCGAGACGCCCGGCGAAGCGTTCGTAGTCCGCGAGCTTGTAGAGGCCGCGTTCGAGTCCGGGCGAGGACACTTCAAGCGTATAGGCCGAATTGACCCAGTCTTCCACCTCCAACACCGTCCCGACGTGGTGGCTGACGGTGGCGCAATCCTGGTGTGTCACGCCTTCGGGCTTGTCGATGAAGATGCGCACGGCCGCGTTGCGACCAAGCACGCCGACTTCCGTGTGAACGTGTTCGAGTCCGTGTTCGACCGTCACGCGCTCGACAATGTCGCGAATCCGCCCTTCGATTTCCGCCGCTTCCATCGCTCGTTCCCCCGTCCCCTTGATACTCAAAAAAGCCTGCGCCCAAAATAAAAAGTGGGCGCGAACCCACTGGACAACGCTCCCGCGCTCCGAGCAAGAGACGGATTATAAGGGGAAACTCGAAAAAGGGCAAAAGCAGAAGGGGCAAAGACAGGGTAGGGGGGAAGGGGCAAAGACAGGGTAAAGGTGAAGGGGGAAGGGGTAAAGGAAGAAGACGGCAAATTTCCCTTAAACCGGCCCGTCCTTCGCGGCGCGAGATTGTAATTCGCTCACCTCGCCCGCCCCCTTTCCCCTTTCCCCTTCCCCTTTACCCCAATTTCGCTTTGACGATCTCGCTCACCACGCGCCCGTCGGCGGCGCGCCCGGCGAGACGCGCCTGCGCCGCCTTCATCACCGCGCCCATCTCTTTCATCGAGGCCGCGCCCGTCTCCGCAATCGCGGCGGCCACGGCCTGCTCGATCTCCTCGCGCGTCGCGCCCTGCGGCAGATAAGCCTCGATCACGACGATCTCGGCGCGCTCCTTCGCCGCCAACTCCGCCCGCCCGCCTCGCTCGTACTGCTCGACCGAATCCCGCCGCTGTTTGACGAGCGACTGCAACATCTTCGCCAACTCCTCGTCGGTCAAGTCGCCGCCCTTCTCAATCTGGCGATTCATCATGGCGGCCTTCACCATGCGCAGCGTCGAGAGGCGGGGCGCATCCTTGGCGCGCATCGCCTCGGTCATGTCGTCAATGATTCGTTGTTTCAGGCTCATCGTTTTCAGCTTTCAGTTACCGGCCGCCGGCTTTCAGCCGGAGATAAGGCCGCGCCGGGGCGAGTTTACAGTTTAGACGCACACAAAGTTCGCCACCCGAAGCTCATCAATTCAAGCCCCCGGCCGCCGACTTTCCGGCCGACGGCCGCCGGAAGGTTAACTCCGGCCGTGCCCGTTCGCGCGCGCGAGATGTTCTTTGAGGAAACGACCCGTGTGCGAGTTTTTAACTTTCATGATCTCGGCGGGCGTGCCGGTGGCGACGACGTGGCCGCCCGCGTCGCCGCCTTCGGGGCCGAGGTCGATGATGTAGTCGGCCGTCTTGATCACGTCGAGGTTGTGTTCGATGACGAGGAGCGAGCCGCCCGCTTCGACCAGAGTGCGGAAGGCGGCGAGCAGTTTATTGATGTCGTCGAAGTGGAGGCCGGTCGTCGGCTCGTCGAAGATGTAGAGCGTGCGCGCGCCCGTGCGTTTCGAGAGGAAGGAGGCGAGCTTGATGCGCTGCGCCTCGCCGCCGGAAAGCGTCGTGGCCGATTGGCCGAGCCTCAGGTAGCCGAGTCCCACTTCATCGAGCACGCGCAGCTTGTTCGCGATCTTGTTCACGTCGCGGAAGAAGGTCAAAGCCTCGCGCACGGTCAGGTTGAGCACGTCGTTGATGCCCTTGCCGCGATAGCGCACGTCGAGGACGTTGGACTTGAAGCGCGTGCCCTTGCACTCTTCGCATTGAAGTTCCACGTCGGCGAGAAACTGCATCTCGACCGTCACCGTGCCGTCGCCCTCGCACACGTCGCAACGCCCGCCCGGAACGTTGAAGGAAAAGTAAGAGGCGTCGAAGCCCTTGGCCTGCGCGTCGCGCGTCGCGGCGAAGACCTCGCGGATGCCGTCGTAAACCTTGATGTAGGTGACGGGGTTCGAGCGCGGCGTTCGCCCGATGGGCGATTGGTCGACGAGCACCACGTCGTCCACGCTCGCGCCGCCTTCGAGTTTTTGAAACGCGCCGACGTGCCCCTGCCATTCGCCGCGCTGTTTCTTCAAACCGGCGAACAGCACATCGTGAACGAGCGTCGATTTGCCGGAGCCGGAAACGCCCGTGATGCAGACGAACATTTCGAGCGGAATGTCCACGTCCACGCCCTGCAAATTATGCTCGCTCGCGCCGCGCACCGAGAGCCGCTTTTTCTTCGCCGCCGTGCGCCGCTGTTTCGGTTCTTTGATCTCGACCTCGCCGCGAAGGTATTTGCCCGTCAGCGTCGCCGAATCCTTCAACAGCCCGGCGAAGTCGCCCTCGAAGACGATGCGCCCGCCGAGTTCGCCCGCCGCCGGGCCAACGTCGAGAATGTGATCGGCGGCGCGCATCATGTCCGGGTCGTGTTCGACGACGAGGACGGTGTTGCCGATGTCGCGCAGATTGTGCAGCAGACGGATGAGCCGCTCGCTGTCGCGCGGGTGGAGTCCGATGCTCGGTTCGTCCAGCACGTAGAGCGCGCCGACGAGAGCCGAGCCGAGGTTGGTGGCGAGTTGGATGCGTTGGGCTTCGCCGCCGGAGAGCGTCGAGGCGAGCCGGTCGAGCGTGAGGTAATCCAGACCGACATCGACGAGGAAACGCAGGCGGCGACGCACTTCAAAGAGCACTTTGTCGGCGATGGCCGCCCCCTCGTCGGAGAGTTGGAGCGTGTCGAAGAAGACGGCGGTTTCCTTGATCGGCAGCGCGCAGACTTGCGGGAGCGTGCGCCCGCCGACGAGCACGTCGCGCGCCTCTTGGCGGAGCCTGCCGCCGTGGCATTCGGGGCAGCGCGTGTAGCCGCGATACTTGGCGAGGAAGACGCGCACGTGCAGTTTATATTTCTTCGTCTCCAACCACGCGAAGAAACCGTGGACGCCGCCCCAGTGTCCCTTGCCTTCGACGATGGCGCGTTGCTGGGGGCGCGTGAGTTCGGCGTAGGGCACGTCGGTGGGGATGCCCTCGGAGCGGGCGAAGCGTTTGAGTTCCGTGCGCGCCCACTCGTGCTGCGGCTTCGTCCACGGTTCAATCGCGCCCTCGTCAATCGAGAGCAGCGGGTTCGGGATGACGAGATCGATGTCGAGTCCGATGGTGTTGCCGAAGCCCTGACAGGTGGGGCACGCGCCGAAGGGGTTGTTGAAACTGAAGAGGCGCGGTTCGGGCTGCGCGTAGACCGTGCCGTCGTAACGGCACTCGAAACGCTCGGAGAATTTCAGGGAGCGCGGCGCGTCTTCCGCCGTCTGGACGAACGCGGAGCCGTGTCCTTCGACGAAGCAGGTCTGGAGCGAATCGGTGAGGCGGCTGCGCACGTCTTCGCGCGCCACGAGGCGATCCACGAGCACGTACACATCGTTGAAATCGGCGCGGGTGTAGTCGTCGGGCGAGCGCAGTTCGAGGGTTTCGCCTTCCGCGTAGAGACGCGTGAAGCCGCGCTGCATGAGGCTCATGACGTGCGCCGTCACCATCTGGCGACTGAGCGCGCCCGCCGTCTCATCGCCCGTCTTGCTTTTCTTCGCGCGCCCCTTCGCGCCGCCCTTCTTCTTCGTCGCGCCGTTGCCGTTCGCCGCGGATTCAAGCCGCAGGCCGGCCTCGGCGGGGAAGAGGACGTAAAAGCGCGTTCCGGCGGCGAGCGCGACGAGAGTTTCGGCGGCGGCCGAGTCCGGCGAGTCTTTGTGCACCTCGCGCCCGCAGACGCGGCAGATGGTCGTGCCGACGCGCGCATAGAGCAGGCGCAGGTAGTCGTAAACTTCCGTCTGCGTGCCGACCGTCGAGCGGGGGTTGCGGGTGGAGTTCTTCTGCCGGATGGCGATGGCGGGCGGAATGCCGCGCACCTCGTCCACGTCCGGCTTATCCATGCGTTCGAGAAACTGTCGCGCGTAGGAGGAGAGCGATTCCACGTAGCGACGCTGCCCCTCCGCGTAAATCGTGTCGAAGGCGAGCGAGGATTTGCCGGAACCTGAGACGCCCGTCACGACCGTCAGGCGTTCGATGGGGATGGTGAAGTCTACGTTCTTTAAATTGTTGACGCGCGCGCCGCGCACGATAATCGCTTCTTCAGTCATGTTTCACTTCTAACGCCGGGACACTACAGCCAGCAATTTCGTCACCCGGCGAAACACACATGATAACCCGTTTCGGCGTGGAGGCGAAACGAGGAAAGAGACAAGTGCAAGCGCTGCTAAAGTCAAATACTCTTTTAGTAGTTGTGAGGGTGAAGATTTACCTTAAAGGCGGGAGAGAACCCTGTTTAACGCGATGCGTTGAGGTGATCGCACTCTCGGCAAAGAGGTTTGCCGCCGGTTCCTAGTCGAAGCAATTCAATCTCAATATTGTTGCCTGTATGACAGCCGGCATTGTTGTGATAGACAGTTTGAGTGCTGGAATGCCAACACTTCATCTCTTTAGTTCTCGCTTGGAATGTGTCTCTGCTTTCCGCGCGTGTCTCTATATTTATCTGATGCGGTCTTACCCAATCTGCAAACTTTGATGAAGCGCCGGAATCATCTACAAATTCCAACATGTACGCCTCTTCGGGTTCATCAAACACTTCTACCACAGTGCCCCGCGCGCCACGTCGGAGACCATATTCGGGTAAGTCTTCTGTTAGTTCGACAATATCCAGTTCATGAGCTTTTTTAGTGTCAAGCATAGCTCGCCTCATCTCTTCGCCACTAACGTCGTGACCAAAGTCGGGAAGCCGGTTTTTGGCCTGATGATCCAAACCGTTTCCACGTCAGCCGTGTTAGCATTCAAACCGACAATCGGTAGAATTACAAGGTACTTTCTTCCCCAAAGACCTTCTCCCTGAAGGATTGCTTCCTGATACGGCAGCTCCTCTAAAATCCTTCTCTTCAATTCTTCCCAATCTGATTGCTCGAATCCGAGAGCGCTCTTGAAAACGCGCGCTTTGTGCTTCCCTTCGTCGTGACTTGGATTGAGCACATAACCTTCTAACTTATCTCTTAAAATAACGGCTTTCTCATAATTAGGTAGAGCATGTGAGTGTTTGCTTCTCCTAGCTTCGGTCATTGAAAATCTCTACTTATTCATAAGTGTGTTGCCGCAGCACTGATTTTTATCATGGGTCTGCCTTGATATTTTAGCCGTAACATCGAATGTTGCCTAGTTGTTTGAACCGGGAATGTAAGGTGCGACGAGAGATATGTAATTGATTCAGGGAACTGCGAAACTACCAGCGCGCGTCGTAGCGGGCTAGCCCGGCGCGCCAGTCGGAGGAAGCGGTTGCGCCGAGCAGCGGGATGGAGCCTGCGAAAGTGAGCGGGGCGTCGGGCGGGCGGCGCATGCGGTAGGTGCGGCCGGTGGGCGAACTGACGGAGAGCGTGATCTTTTCGAGTTCGATGCGGACGACGGTGGCCGTGCGCCAGTCTTTGCGGCAGCGCAGGATGAGGTGCGCGCCGAGCGGGAGCGCGGCGAGCGTCGTCGCTAGGGGCGCGGTTGCAATCGCCGGAGATGAATCGAGGCCGCCGGGAGCGAGCAGCGCAACTGCGGCGGGTGCGTCGTCCGGCGGCCTCTGGAAGATGATGCTCAATGTTCGTCGCGTCTATACTTCGAGCGGGTCTTCAAAGGGAAGATCGGGTTGGCTCGGGCTATTGCGGCTGACGGCGTAGGCGCGCATCGCCGTGGTGAGAATCAGCACGGCGATGCCGATCCAGATGAGCGACCAGAAGATGGCCGGTATGCCCGTCGCGTCCGCCATGTTCATGGCATCGGTCTGCTGGTTCGTCGCCACCGACATCCACAGCACGCTCTTCAAATCGAACACCGCGTTCAGCACGCACTGCACGGCGAGGAAGCCGACGAGAAAATTGGCCGCGCGCAAGCCCGCGTATTTCGCCGCCGCCAGAAGTCCGGCCGAGATGGCGACGCCCGCCAGCACCGTGAAGGGTTGCAGCGACAAGTTTGCGAGCGGCGCGACGAAGCCGAAGACGACCGTCAGGCCGAGAATGACGAGGGCGGAGCCGACCAGCACGACGCGCGCTTTGACCTTGCAGCGCACGAGCCACAGCAGGAGCGCGCCGAAGGCTATCGTGCCGAGATAGCCCGCGCTCGAAATCAGGAAGCGCGAGAAGAACCCGCCCTGCGGCGTCAGCGTCTCGGTCAGGCCGCTCGCGTCGATGGCGACGCTCAGGCTTTGCACGGAACTGCCGGTCAGGACGGCGGCCAACGCGTGCCCGCCTTCATGGATGAAGGTGACGAAGAGGCGAAACGGGTAAGTCAAAAAGCTGGTGTAGGGAAGAAACCAGAGCGCCAGCGTGATCAACGTGGCGATGAGCAGCGTCCGCGCCTGCGGGCGCGCGTCGTGTGCGATCTTCATTCTCATCATTTTCATCTCAAATTCTCCGCTCGACCAACCGCCAAACTTTCCCGCTTCCGGTAAAACTCATTCTACGACGAAGGGCGGAAAAACGTAAAAGTAAAAAGGTGAAAGAACCGGCGCGGCGCGCGCTCATCACCAAAGGCACAAACTATAAACGCCGCGCGCAAATCTTAAGTTCCGCTCGTTTCCCCTCTCTCCCTTCAACCCTGCCTTTCATAGTCGCCCGATTTGCCGCCCGTCTTTCGCTCCAACCTGACCTCCGTGATCGTCATCGCCTTGTCGAGCGCCTTGCACATGTCGTAGACGGTCAAGGCCGCGACCGAGGCGGCGGTCAACGCTTCCATCTCGACGCCGGTTCCGGCGCGCGTCGCGGCTTCGGCTTCGATAAGGACGCCCGCGTCCTCTATGCGAGCGCGCACCTCGATGTGCGTGAGCGCGAGCGGGTGGCAGAGGGGGATGAGTTCGGCGGTGCGCTTGGCGGCCATGATGCCGGCGAGGCGCGCCGTCTCCAACGGGTCGCCCTTCGGCGTGCGGTGCGCGCGCACGGCCTCGACCGTCGCCGCCGACATCAACACGCGCGCCGACGCCACGGCGCGGCGCGCGGTCGTCTCCTTCGCGCTCGTGTCCACCATCGCCACGCGCCCCTCTTCATCTATGTGGGAAAGTTTGCTCATGTCTTCGCTCCTTTGACGGCGTGGACAATCAAAGTGTTCCCGCCGAGCAGAATTTCGTCCGACTGTAACTCCGCCGTCCAACGCTCGCGTCTTTTGTCCGCCGGGGCGAAACGCGCGATGAGACGGATCAGGGCGACGAGCGGCCGGTAAAGCCAGAGGTGCGACTTGGGCTTGTCGCGGTAGAGCCTGACGATTTCAAATTCGTACTTTTCGAGCGTGTACCGGAGTTCGGCGTAAGAGATCGGGTTGATGTGCAGAGCCATCTCTTCCAGCGCGCCGTGTTGGGCGCGCACGCGCGCGAGGGCTTCGCGCGAGATGGGTTTGAAGTGCGAGGTGTAGCCGTGGAGCAACCACTTGAGGCGCTCCTCGATGTTGAGGATGTTGGGGACGGTGACGACGAGTTGCCCGCCCGCGCGCAGCAGCCGCGCGAACTCGCGCACCGCCTGTTGCGGATTCTCGATGTGCTCCAGCCCTTCGACGCAGGTGATGAAGTCGAAACTCTCGTCCTCGTAGGGCAGCGTCGCGGAGAGGTCGCCGCCTTTGATCTCGACGCCGGGCAGGCGAAAAATCTGCGGGTAGAGATCGCAGCAGCGAACCGCGAAGCCCGCGCCCGCGAGCCGGGCGGCGAGCGCGCCCTCGCCCGCCGGAACGTCGAGCAGCAGCCCCCGCGCCGCCTGCGCCGCGAGCACTTGCGCCACCGTCTCGTGAATCGCTTCGTGCGCGAGCGGCACGGCCGCGCGGCCTATCTCCGCGTCCGCCCCACGTTCACGCGGCGGCGCGGTTTCAGTCAACGGAGTCGTGCCGGTCTCGCCGAAATTTTTCATGCGGACAAACTAAACATCAAAACGTGACTGTTAAGCAAGAGTCGCCGCGCCTTTTGCGCGCAAAAGGTAAAACCGCCGCGCCCCCCGCCTCCGTAACTCCCACAGACGCGCAAGACAATCATTGATAGTCTTTGACAGCTTGGCGCGACGAAAATTTTTCCGTTCGGTGAGACGCGGTCGCGGCGCGGCGGGCGCAAATTCGCAGCGGCGTGCGACGGGGCGTCTCATCGAGAGCAATTCCAAACAGTTTGAAGATCGAAAAGGACAAAAAAATGAAGAAGACTTTCTTAAGCTTGATGCTTTGCATGTTCGCCGTGGCCGTGACGGGCGCAACCGCCTCGGCGCAGATGATGAATAACAGTAAGAAGATGAACGGCAACCCGACCGTCGGCGGCGCGGCGATGTACAAGACGAAGAATATCGTCGAGAACGCCGTCGAGTCGCCGATTCACACGACGCTCGTGGCCGCCGTCAAGGCCGCCGGTCTCGTCGAGACGTTGTCGGGCAAAGGCCCTTTCACCGTTTTCGCGCCGACCAATGACGCGTTCGCCAAGCTGCCCGCCGGCACGGTCGACACGCTCGTCATGCCTGAGAACAAGGCGATGCTCACCAAGATTTTGACCTACCACGTGGTCGCCGGGAAAATGGATTCCAAGAAGATCGCGCAGGCCATCAAAAAGGGCCGCGGCCGCGCTACCTTCAAGACCGTCAGCGGCGGCACGCTGACCGCTTCGATGCACGGCAACGGCGTCATGCTGACGGACGAAAAAGGCGGCACGGCGATGGTGACGACCGCCGACGTGTACCAGTCGAACGGCGTCATCCACGTCATCGACACGGTCGTGATGCCTAACTAACTTCCGCACCCGTAGTCTCCTGAGCAAAACGGCAAAGGCGTCTTCGCTTCCATAGCGAAGACGCCTTTTGTCGTCTGTGAATTATCCGAACTTCAACTTATACGGGCAGGCGCACGACGCGCACGATTGTCTCCGCTTCGACCGTCTGCGCGCCAGCCTCGACGATGACGAGCGCATCGGCGCGCGTGAAGGCGACGAAGTCGGACGAGCCGCCCCACCGCAGCGGCTCGGCGATGAGCCGCCCCGCCGCGTCGGTGCGGAGCGTGGCCGGGAGATAGCTCGCGCGTTCGGCCGCGCCCCGCGCGTTGCGGCCGAGCACGGCCTGTTCTTCCACGAGGGCGGGCGCGTGCGCGCCCTGCATCGCGCGAATCGCCGTGCGCGCGAACAAGTTGAACGTGACCGAGACGGAGACGGGATTGCCGGGCAGCCCGAAGACGAGCGCGCGGCCGAGACGCGCGAAGACGGTCGGCTTGCCCGGCCGCAAACTCACCCGCTCGAAAAATATCTCCGCGTCGAGCCGCTTGAGCGCGGTCTTCGTGAAATCGTAGACGCCCATCGAGACGCCGCCGGAGAGCACGAGCACATCGGCGCGCTCTGCGCTCTCGCCGATCATGCGCGCGAGGAGTTCGGCGTCGTCCGCGGCGAAGGGCGCGTGCTCGACGCGCGCGCCCGCCGCTTCCGCGTAGGCGAGCAGCGAATAAGTGTTCGAGTCGCGGATTTGATCCGCGCCGGGCTGCGCGCCGACATCGACCAACTCCGTGCCCGTCGCCAGCACCGAGACGCGAGGACGCGCGCCCACCCGCACCCGCGCGTAACCGAAAGACGCCAACGCGGCCATCCCGGCAGCATTGACGGTCTCCCCGGCGCGCAGCACGGTCTCGCCGCGCGTGATCTCGGTCGCGCGTTTCGTGATGAACTGCCCCGGCGCGGTCGCCCGCTCGATTTCGACGAGCGCGCCGCCTTCCGTTTCGCGCGTCACTTCAACCTGCTGGACGCTGTCCGCGCCCGCGGGCACGGGCGCGCCCGTCATGATCCGCACGGCCTCGCCCGGCCGCAACTCACCGCGCCAGCCCGCGCCCGCCGCCGCTTCGCCCGCTATTCTGAGGCGGGCGGTCGCGTTCGTCGTCGCCCCTTCCGTGTCGGCCGCGCGCACGGCGTAGCCGTCCATCAAGGCGCGGTCGAAGGGTGGCAAGTCCGTGTCGGCCACCACGTCTTCGGCCAGCACGCGCCCGCGCGCCCCGGCCAGCGCGACGGCCTCCGCGGGCAGGCGCGGCGTCTGCGCTTCGATGATGCGGATGGCTTCGGAAACTGGAATCATACCGGGGAGACGCTAACAAAAACCCGCGCGCGCGAAAAGCCGCCGTGGTCGTCTCTCAAGTTCGTTAAAAGACAACCGCTCGCGGGTTTCAACATCTTTAGAGGTCGGTTACGTGGCTGAATAAGAGCGGCAGGTTGGTCTCGTCAGTCCTGAACGCTGTTCCGTGATTGCGGGCGCAAGTTCCTTTATCATGCAGCCTCAAGTCGACCAGCACATTGCCTTCCGCTATTTGCGCCCCCAGAATTTCCGGCGACGTGCCTTTCAGAACCTGGGCGCGGGTGTAATGGAAATATTCGTACCCGTCATCACGAAACTCGCTGAGCGCGCCGACCACAATCAGAGCCGGGAATTTTTTCATGAATCGCTGTGCGAGGCGATCCAAACTCCAGGCGGCGAGCGTTCCGTCCGCCACGTGGTTGACGCTGATCTCCTGCTGATTAATGTCTATATATAACCCTGAGCCGTTGGGCGCGCGTGACATCCTGAAGTACATGCCCAGACGCCCGTTCTCGTCAAGCGTGCCGTACTTCTTGATGGCCGGGAGTTGTTTAACTTTCCAGCAGCTTCTATCGAGCGTAAACAAAGTTACCGGCGACCCCGAACCGGCGCGCCGCGCCTTAACTTCGACATCGCCCAGATCGGGCAGCGCGATGTTATCTTCCTTTAATCCGAGCATCGTCTCGAAGGTATGCCCGACTCCGGTGTCTCCCCGGCGGGTTGACCGCACATAACCCCTCTGCTTGATTTCAGTAAATTGTTTTTTGAATTGAGCAAGCGTCATCTTGTCGCGAGGCATGAGGAAAATCTCCTTGACGTGAGGTGAGCCTGAAAACACCAATGGCCTTCCCGAAGGAAGGCCAAGAGTGCTGCGGACACCACATTTAAGTGGCGGAGCCGACGGGACTCGAACCCGCGACCTCCGACGTGACAGGCCGGCGTTCTAACCAACTGAACTACGACTCCGCAAAAACTTTAAAACTTGAACTACGGCGGGCAATGACGACTCGGACGGCACCTCGCCGCTAATGGTAGGCACGGTGGGACTCGAACCCACAACCCCCGCCTTGTAAGGGCGGTCGTCTACCATTGACAGTACGTGCCTCTAGTGAAGACGCGCAAACCGCGGCGGCGTCCCACCATGAAAACTGAGCGCGCTCGCCGACGCAGGCCGGCCGCGCGCACCTCTTCGAACTCTGCTCACGCCCGCTTCTCAAAGACCAACGCTCCGCTGCAAAAATCGATTCCGCGTTTATTGAGCCGAAGCGAGACCCATCCTAAAAGATGCCCGTCGGCAGTGTCAAGCAGAGCGGCAGCGCATCGTGGCGGCGCGGATAGCGCGCGGCCGTTTAGAATTGCGGCGGCGGTGGCGGCGGCTGAAGCAAAGGGTCGGCGGAGCGCAGCGGGTCTGCGGACATCCCGCGCAGGATGCGCCGGACGAGTGTGAACGCCCCGATGGCGGCGGCCAGCGCGGCGACGTATAAGAGCAGCGTCAAACCGGCCGACATCTCCTCCGGCCACCCCAGAAAGATTATGCCCAGCCCGTAAATGAGGCCGAAGCCGAGTCCCACGAAAAGCTCGCCGTCGATCCAGGCGGCGATGCCGAGCAGGCTCCACTTGAGCGCGCTTCGATTTCGCTCCCGCGCCGGCGCGCTCATCATTTTCGGAATGAGATAGAAGATGAAATATAGTTCGAGCAAGAG
>DASQNL010000475.1:0-1623 GCA_035644995.1 Pyrinomonadaceae bacterium
CGCGCAGCCCACGCCGACGCCGCGCCCCTCCTCCATGCGTTCGGGCACGCTCGATTTGTCGGATTACGGCGTGCGGATCGAGCCGGAGCCGCGCCTGCTGGTGATGATGGCCGCGCTCGACGCCGCCGGTTTCGACCCGACGCCGGCCGGGCGTCAGCCCTCCGAGTTCCGCGCGCTCGTCCGCCGCGATCAAGAGAACTTGGACGCGGAACTGCGCGCGCGCCTGCGTCGTTTCTACGAACTGAACCGGCTCAAAGACCCGGCGGCGACGCCCGCGCAGCAGGCCGCGCGTTACGTCTCGCTCGCCTACGCGCTCGGCCCCGCGCCCGCCTTCGCCGCGCCCGCGCGCTCCGACGACCTTTTCGCGGGCGTGCTCGACGTGCTCGACTTCGCGCCGCTCCTGCGCGAGTTCTACTCGAAGTCGGGGATCGCCGAACGGCTGCCCGCCTATCTCGCCGCGCATCAGACCGAAGGCGACCGCCTGCGACCGCAAACCTCCGAGATGCTGCGCGCCGTGCTCACCTATCTGCACACGCGCCCCGTGACGCTCGCGCTCGAACGCGTGCCGGTCAAGAACCCCTCGGCACAGCCGAAGAAGAACGCGCCGCCCGCCTACATCACACGCGAGCGCGAACGCCGCTTCCGGCTCGTGCCCGATCTCCTCGCCGTTCCCGGCTCGATCAACTTCCGCGTGATCGGCGACGACTATTTCGCGGTCGTCCCGGCGGGCATCGACCCGGCCTCTTCCGAAGTGCGCCGCGCCTACCTGCAATACGTCATAGACCCCGTGATCCTACGCTTCAACCGCGACATCGCCTTGAAGCGCGCGGAGATTCGCGCCCTTCTCGACGAACGCGCCGCGGCCGCGCCCGCCGCCGACGCCGCCACCGACGTGTTCGCGGCGGTCGCGCGTTCGCTCGTCATCGCGGCGGACGCACGCATGAACTTCGCCGCCCGCGCGCGCGCTCTCACCGAGCAGACCAGCGCGCGGCTCCAACGCGCGAAAGAGCCGGAGCGCGCGAGCATAGTTAAAGAGTCGCAGGCCGACCGCGCCGTCATCGAAGACGAGTTGACCGCGCAACTCGCCGACGCTTACGAGCGCGGCGCGGTGCTGGCCTTCTACTTCTCCGAGCAACTGCGCGATCAGGAGATCGCCGGGTTCGACTTCTCCGACTTCTTCTCCGACATGATGGCGCGCGTGGATGTGGCGCGCGAGCGAGTTCGCCCGGCCGAGTATGCGGCGGCGCGCGAACGCGTCGCGAATTTGCGTCGAGAGGCGGCGCGCGCGTCGGCCAACCGCACGGGCGAAGAGACGCGCGCCGACCACGCCCGCGCCGCGCTCGATAAAAGCATCGCCGACATCAACCAACTGTTGCGCGCGAAAAACTACGCCGAGGCCGAGACGCGACTGCGCGCCTTGATGGCGGAGAACGGCGGCGAGCCGCGCATCTTCTTCGCCATGGCGCAGGCGGCCAGCATCTCGGCCAGCGACGCCTTCGTCGAAACCGTCCGCGACGAACGCCTCGGCCGCGCGCTCGCAAACTACCGGCTCGCCATCAACGCCGCCACTTCCGAATCGGATCGCCCGCTCATCTCGCGCGCCTACACCGCGATGGGTCGCAT
>DASQNL010000476.1:0-7107 GCA_035644995.1 Pyrinomonadaceae bacterium
CGGTCGTCAAACTCGACCTCAAAGACCTGGAACCCGAAACCTTCGCCGCCGCGCTCGCCCCGAACGCCGAGCACGCGCTCGAAAGCTACGTCGAACTCGTTGACCGCTGCTGGGCGCTCGGCGATTTGCTGAAGCGCGCGCGCGCGGCGCGGCCTGGGGCGGCAAAGCTCGGCAGCGTCACCGCAGCCTATCTGAGATGGGACAAGGTCGTGCGCCTGACCCTGCAAAACGCGTTCACCATTATCTTGAAGACGAGGAGAAAATAATGACCACCGCCGATTTGAGCCGCAAGGCTACACTGGAAAATATGGTTCGC
Organism: Pyrinomonadaceae bacterium; assembly: GCA_035644995.1. Classification (GTDB taxonomy): domain Bacteria; phylum Acidobacteriota; class Blastocatellia; order Pyrinomonadales; family Pyrinomonadaceae; genus JAIVJZ01. The sequence goes on from DASQNL010000476.1 coordinate 317, forward strand.
CTGACGGGCGGCGAACTTCTCGAACGTCCGGGACGCGAACCCGAAACCCCCGCCGAGGAGTTTGAAGGGAGAGGCGGATACGACCCGGACTTTCTCGACGGCTGGCGCATCGAACTGCCGCTGGCGACAGGCGCGGCGGCCGCGGACATGCGGCAGTTGCGGCGCGGCGGCAGCGGCGTCGAACTCAAATACACCAACTTCTCCGTCATCATGTCGGCCTCGCGGCGCATGCCCATGCTCACGGTCGCCAACATCAACGGCGCGGAGTCGCGCAGTGTGCCGCGCATCAACGCCTGGAGCTTTGACGGGCGTCTCGACAAAGAAGATCAATGGGGCGACATCCTCTATTACCAGAACAGTCTCGACCGCGGCCACATGGTGCGTCGTGAAGACCCGATCTGGGGCAGCCTGGAAACAGCCCGGCAGGCGAACTTCGACACGTTCCATTTCACCAATAGCTGTCCGCAGATGGCGGGAGTCAATCAGGTCGTCTGGCTGGGGCTGGAGAATTACGTCCTGAGGCACGCGCGCGCCGACCAAATGAGGGTCAGCGTCTTTACCGGCCCCTTCTTCACCGACCGCGACTTGGAACACAAAACCGGCGCGAAGATTCCGCTGGCCTTCTGGAAAGTGGTCGCCATCGTGACCGAGGACGGACGCCCTTCGGCCACCGCTTACAAGGTGAGTCAGGAGCGGGAACTCGGAGAATTGGAGTTTGTCTTCGCGGGCTACAAGACCTTCCAGATCAGCGTCCGGCAGGTGATGAATAACACCAACCTCGACTTCAGCGCGCTGCTCGACTATGACGGTTTTTCCGAACACGAGCGCGCGGGCGGCGCGCCGTTTGAAGAGAGGCTCGACAGCCTGGAGAGCGTTCGCATCTGACGGCCGCGGGTCTGGCGCGGCGAAGCCCGGCCTCAGACCACGAGCGTGAGCAATGCCGGCGCGCGTTCTGACGACGACGCGCGCCCGGCGGCTCAAATTGTGTTGACTTCGGATTGGGTGGTGTTATAGAAGACGCCTGTCGCCAGACAGTTCTTGTCTTTCCCGGAGCTATGGGAGCACTGCCCGCTGCACCCGTCGCCCGCACGGATCATTAAGGTACGAAATCAGGTGTTCCAACTTCACCGATAACCTCATGAGAACAGAAATCACAATCAACGGTAGAGCCGACGCGGTTGCGAACTACATCCCCTGGACGCCCGCACCCTGCCGAATCAGACTTGCGGATGCCGGTGGGCTGAGCGGGTCGGTCGATGTCATCTTGCGCAATCGAGATCAGAACTCGGGCGGGCAAGTTCTCTTCTACGACCCGGTCGGGACGCAAGCAGGGCATGACGAGTTGCGTCTGACGCTGCCGACCGACGGTTCTCCGGTGGATTTCTTCGCCGGGGGCAAGTTCGGTCATCCGAGCGCGGCTGACCAAGATGCCGCCATCGAGGTTACCGACACGAACGGCGGCGCGACGCTCTCCCTGACGCGGCTGATGGTGCGGATCAGGAAGGATGCCAACACGCTGACGGATGCGGAGCGCGACCGCTTCGTCTTGGCTCTGGCGACGCTCAACGATAGAGGCATGGGCAGGTTCAGCGACTTCCGCAACATGCACCGTAGCGCCGCGCTTGATGAGGCGCACGGCGATGCGGGCTTCCTTCCGTGGCACAGAGCCTATCTGCTCGATTTGGAGAGGGAATTGCAGAACATCGACCCGGCCGTGGCTCTCCCCTACTGGAGATTCGACCGCCCCGCCCCCAGAATTTTCACGCGCGAGTTTCTCGGCGCGTCGGCGGGCGGCGGGACGGTTCGCTTTAGTCCGACCAATCCTCTCCAATTCTGGGTCACGGACAATGCGACGGGAATCCGCCGCACTCCGCGCTTCAACCCCGCCACGCAACCGGCCTCCAATAGCGCGGGGCCGGTGATCGACGAGCAGACCACGCTGCGTCTCGGCGAAGGGCAGGGCAATTTCTACGAGGCGTTCGTGCAAATGGAAGGCCAGCCGCACGGCCGCGCGCACGTGAGCTTCACCGGGTATATCTCTAACGCCGCGACCGCGCCGCAAGACCCTCTCTTCTTCCTGCTGCATGCCAACGCGGATCGCCTGTGGGCTAAGTGGCAATGGTTCTATCATCGTTTCGACACCACGAGCCTCGCCACCTATAGCTACCTCGGCAGCGCGGAGGATCAGGGCGCCGCCAGAATCGGGCACAACCTGCAAGATACGATGTGGCCTTGGAATCAAGACATGATCGATCCGCGACCTTCAACCGCTCCGGGCGGCGCGTTTGCCGCTTCGGCCATCGTCAATGCTCCGGGGGCGTCGCCGGCCGTGTTCGACATGATTGATTTTCAGGGAATCTTGGATCGCCCGAGGCGGCTCGGTTTCGATTACGATGATGTCCCCTTTGAAGTTTAATGCCCGACGGCGCGGCGCGCGATGAGGTGATTGATGATGGACGTTTCAGAATACCGCAAACAGTACAAGGAACAACTGGAGCGCGCCGCCGGACGACCGGGCAGGCTGCGCGACGTGCTGGACAAATCCAAATCCGTCCCCGAAAGGCTCGATGCGCTTGAATCGGTGAGGGGAACGAAGGGGCAGGATGTTGTCGGCGACATCGTCAACCTCGTGCGAAACAAGGATGAAGACCTCGAACTAAGAATTTCCGCGCTCGACGGCGTCAGCAGCGAAGTCGGAGAACATCACGTCTTGATCGACGTGACGCTCGCCCTGTTGGCCGATGAGTCCGAACCGCCTTTGCTGCGCCGCGCCGCGTTCCGGGTTTTGCAACAGAGCAGTTTTCGCACCATCTTGTTTCAGCCCAAGCGTCCGGAGTATCTGGCCGTGCTGCGGGGAATCGTGAGCGACGACGACCCGCAGTTGCGCCTGCTCGCCATCGAGACGCTGGCCGTGGAGAAGGACGAGTATGTGCAAAGGCTCTTAACGGAAGGTCTCAAAGATCCCCCGGTTGCGCTTGTGCCGCCCGAAAAAGCCATCGAGTTTCTCGGCTACGATCTCCACGGCGACCACTATCCGATCCTGCGAGAGATGGTGGAGACTTCGCCCAACCCGGCAGCCAAAAGGGAAGCGGTGCGCCTGCTCTCGGCCGATGCCACTTCAAAGGATATGCTCGCCCGTCTGCTACGAGATAAAAGCGAGGATGATGAGATCAGAACCATCAGCGCGGTCGCCCTCCAGTCAATCGCCCCGGCGGAATTCGAAGCGCAGGCCAAACAGATCGCGGTTGACGAGGATGAAGACGACGACCTCCGCGCCGTCTGCATCAGCGCGCTGGACTACTTCGGCGATCAAGAGAGCTTGAATCGTGATGAAGAGTTCAATCAACAAATCGACCAGTTGAGCAGCAGGGCGCGATCCGCCGGCGAACTGGAAAGCGCGGGCGGCGAACCGGAGCGCTCTTCCGGCGAATTGGAACGCGCCGCCGACAGATTTATCAAGAGGCGTCGGCAGTAGAGTCTCGCCCATGGCGCGCCCGAACGATGCGGAAGCTAATGCCGGAAACAGATTCGGAGCCGGTCTTCGACGAACACACCTCCGCGGACGAAGTGGCCGGGTTCGTCGCCGCGGTGAAGCGTTCGCCGCGCCGCCGGGATGCTTTAGTGCGGCTCCTGCCCGAACAACATCCCCTCTACCTCAACCGCGGCGCAAACGAGGTCGTCCGCCTCAGGGGCTATGTGCTGGCGGCCTTCGAGCAGACCGGAATGCCGGAGGCCGCCCTGCCTTACGTCTTGGAGGAACTTGAGAACGGCCGCGACGCGTATCTCGTCGCCGCCGCCGCCAAGGCTTTGCGGAACTTCGACCGGCCGACCCCCGAACTCCTTCCCTTTCTCTTCAAAGCCGTCGAGAACATCAAGTATGCGGACGATACTCTGACCTTCGAGAGCTACCGGCCGCGCTGGCCTGCCGCCCACCCGACCACCGCGCTTAAAGAGTTGTTTATCACGTTCGGCTGCTTGGGCGCGCACGCGCGTTCCGCCGTGGCCGACTTGGAGAGCCTGTTGGAGAACAGGCGCGACGCTTTCTCCGCCGCCGTCAGAGCCGAGATCGAAAGGGCGGTTGAGCGCATCCGCGCCGACGAAACCGACATCGACGCAGACTGCTGCACGCTTCCGAAGAATTTGAATCTCCTCGCGGAACGCTTCAGGCGAGGACGACCGACCCACGCTTCGATGGCCGCCGTCGAGTTTGAAGATCAAGACGGCAACATTCTCAAGTTCGGCGATTTCTTCAGCCGCAGGCCGTCCATCGTGGTCTTCTTCTATTCTCGATGCGACAACCCGCACAAGTGCTCGCTGACCGTCACCAAACTGGCGCGGCTGCAACAAGCCATCGAGGAAGCCGGATTGGATGGACAACTGAAAACCGCCGCCATCACCTACGACCCGGCTTACGATTTGCCGCCGCGTCTGAAAGCATACGGGCAAAATCGGGGCGTGCGCTTCGGCGCGGATAAACGCATGCTGCGCTCCCGAAACAATTTCAAGGAATTGGAAAACTACTTTGATTCCGGCGTCAGTTTCATCGGGTCAATCGTCAACCGGCATCGAATCGAACTGTTCATCCTCGACGACAAAGGCGGCATCGCCTACGCCTTCACCCGCTTGCAATGGGAAGTGCCGGAGGTGCTTGCGCTCGCCGCGTCGTTGCTGAAAACCGCCGGCCGCCCGGTTCAAACCGCGACTCCGCTCGAAGACGCCTCGCCCCGACCGGCCTCCGCGCGCACGGTGTCAAGCAGCATCCTCACGGCCGCGCCGCCGCTTCTCCTGGCCTTCTTCCCGAAGTGCCCGCTTTGCTGGGCTGCTTACTTGAGCGCGTTCGGTATAACGGGACTACAGGGCATACCCTACAACCCTTGGGCGCTGTATGTGTTGATAATTCTGATGCTGTTGAACTTAGTTCTCGTATATCGACGCGCCGCGCGGCGGAAGGAATTTGCCGCGTTTTACCTGACCCTGTCGGGCACTCTCATCGCCCTCGTCTCCAACCTGTATTTCCGGCTGGATTACGCCTCGTACTTAGGAGCCGCGATAATTTTCTTAGGCTCTCTCCTGAGCAGCCTCCCGTCAAAGAGGGATTTCCTCCTTCTCCCGTTAATTAACAGGGGACAAAACGGTGTCGGCGAATAACGCGGAAGGATAGAGTCCGCCTCGCACAATGCGCCCCGCCTTGAATCGGGTAACGGAACCGGACGGAACCCGCGCGCCCGAATCCGACCCGCGAAGACAAGCGCGAAACGCTTCACCCCCGCGCCTGAATTTTTCTCAGCCGCTCACGCCGACTTTTTACCTTCATCCGCATCGCTCATCGTTCGAAGTCTCACGCCGTGCGGACGGCGGCGGTCGAGCCGTGAAGCCTGCGAAGTTTCTTGTGCCCCCGTTAATAAAATGGTAGATTCCGCGCGAACGGCTTTCGGCGGGCAGGACACGGGCAGGCACAGCATAGTGCGACCGGCCAACCCGAACGGCACAACATATCGTGATGAGCATATCCTATGAAGGCGCGACGCTCCCGACCCGCCGCGCTGCCCGAATCCGAACGCCCGCCGCGATTTTGCCGGATGCCAGATTGCTCTCAGCCGACGCGCTCACGGGCGAGCGAGCGGGCGCGGCGGCGACGATAAATTCGTAATTCAGGAATCGGCACATTGGAAAATATAGAGCGCACGCAGTTCATGGTTTTAACCGGGCATCTGGACGAGCAGTCCCTGCCCGACCTCATCAGGACGTTGCGCGTGCAGAGAAAATCCGGGCGTCTTCAAGTGGAATACCCGGATACGCCCGGTTCGTTCTTCTTCGAGGACGGCCAGCTCGTCGATGCCCGGCTCGGCAGCCTCCGCGGACTCGAAGCCCTCTACGCCGCCCTCGCGCTCGACGGCGCATCCTTCAACTTCAACCCGCTCGTGCGTCCGCCCGACCGCAGCATCGACCGGCAGCAACAGAAGTTCATCAACGATCTAATCGAAATTCCGCGGCGCGAAAACCTGGCGGAGATTAAAGTGGCGGGCGGGGCGTTTCCCACTGCGGCGGCGATTGTTCATTCGGCGCAACCCGCGCCGTTCCAACTCGCGCCCATGTCCGCCGAGTTGATCGCCCCGCTCGAAGAACGCCTGACGGCCGTGGAAGAGGCCGTCAACGCTACCTCGCGCCGCTTCTCGCGCGAGCGTCTGGTTTACGCGGTCGTCATCAGCTTCCTCGTCGGGCTGACCCTTGTCACTGCCCTCCAAGCCCTGATCAATCTCCGCCGTCCGCTCGCTTCGGCGACGGGCGCAACCGGCGGCGAAGCGGCGCGTGCGGCGTCCGCCACAACAGTTAAGCGGGGAGACGAAGGCATCGCGCTCGCGGGACGCGCGGGCGTCGCAAATACCTCTCAGGCGGCGAGCGCGACGAAGACGGAATCGCCCGCGCCGGCAGCAACGTTGCCAGCCGCAACACCCGACATAACCCAAACTGCGACCACTGATGCGCGCCGGAGGAGCGGCGGCACGGCGAACGCGCGCGGCTACGACGTGCGTGTGCTGCTGGAGGTGCGCGACGGGCAGGTGACGAACGCGCGCGTGTTGAACCCACGTCCCGGCGCGAAGGCTTATGAGGCTCTCGCGCTCAAGACGGCGCGGCAACGACGCTACCCGAAGAATTTCACCGGCGGCGACACGTGGAAGGTGAGAGTTAAGCCCTGATGTCGAAGGGCGCGTGCGGCTTCGGCCGTAAAGCGGGCGGCGTGCGCTTGAGCCGTTAGAGGGCGCGGGCGGAGAAAAAGAGGGCACGGGCGG
>DASQNL010000477.1:0-12357 GCA_035644995.1 Pyrinomonadaceae bacterium
TGGAGGAAGTTTTCATGCTCGGCGCGCCGCTGTTCGAGTTGGGCGGTGAGCATGCGGTAGTCTTCGGGATGGAGGTGCTGGAAGGCGAGGTCTTCGAGTTCGCTGCGAAGTTTGCCCATGCCGAGGCGGTGGGCGATGGGGGCGAAGATGTCGAGCGTCTCCTGCGCGATGCGCTGCCGCTTTTCCGGTTTGAGGAAATGAAGCGTGCGCATGTTGTGGAGACGGTCGGCGAGCTTGACCAAGACGACGCGCACGTCGTCGATCATCGCCAAGAGCATCTTGCGCACGTTCTCGGCCTGCTGCACTTCCTTCGACTGGTTGCTGATCTGCGCGATCTTCGTCAGACCTTCGACGAGGTGCGCCACCTCTTCGCCGAAATACTCGCGGATCGTGCTCGCTTCGACGAGCGTATCCTCCACCACGTCGTGCAAAAGTCCGGTGGCGACGGAAACTTCGTCGAGCCGCATGTCGGCCAGAATGTTGGCGACTTCGAGCGGGTGGACGAGGTAAGGCTCGCCGGAGGCGCGCATCTGCCCCTTGTGCTCGCGCGCCGAAAAGAAGTAGGCGCGCCTGAGCATGTCCAGATCGGCCTGCGGGTGATTGCGGCCGACCTTTTCGACGATTTCCTCGATGCGAATCATAAAGAAGCTGTTAGCTGTTAGCCATTAGCTGTTAGCTAGAGACAGAAAGCTAAAAGCTAACAGCTAATGGCTAACAGCTTATTATAAGAATAGGTGATGCCCGACGCGAAAGTCGAGCATCACCTGATGGCTGGCGTTGAAATTTACAAAGGCGGGACGGGCGTCGGCAGCCGCGCGCGCGCGGCGCGCTCGTTCGGCACGCCCTAGCTTGAGGCGGGCGACTTGGACGCCTTGGCCTTCTCTTCCTCGTCTTTCTTGCGCTTGTTCTCCTCGCTCAATTGCGAGGTCTTCTGCTGGGCGGCGGCAGCCTGTTTCTGGTATTCGGCCTTCTTGTCGTTGTTGCCTTCCATCTCGGCCAGCTTGACGAGTTCCAGCAGCAGATTCGTCTTGTACGACCACCCCTGTTCGCTGTTGGAGTCGAGAGCAATGGCGCGCTCGGCCAGCGCCATGCCGTCGTTGACGCACTTCATCGCCTTATCGAAGTCGGCCTGCTCCTTCGGCTTCTTGTACTGGATGATGGCCTTGCCCTCTTTCATCACGGTCTGCTTGTTGTCCTTCTGCTCCGTGATGGTGTAGGAACAATTCCACTCTTTACTCGCCATCAACGTGTAGGCTTGCGAGCGTTTGACTTCAGGGATCGAACCCATCTCCGCGCGCGCCGTCAACCACTGCCGCGCCTGCTGCTCGTCCTTGAGCTGACCGAAGAGGTAGATGACGGCGTTGTAGGCTTCGTCGTTGCCCTGATCGGACTTCAACACTTCCTCGTAAGCCGTGATGGCCCGGCGCGCCTTCTCGACGTTCTCCGGAGCTTCGACGCCGGGGCGGTACTGCGCGTGAATCGAGCGCGCGATGAAGAACTTCGCGTTGCGCTGGTCGGGGTTGAACCGCAGGGACTCTTCGAAATGCTGCTGCGCCTCGGCGAATTTTCCGGCCTTATAGGCGCGCGCACCTTCGTTCAACTGATTCTTGGCGCGAATGCTGTTGATCATGCCGCAGCCGGAGGAACCGACCGCCGCCAGCAAGACCAACATTATCAAGGTTGTTCTCGACTGAGAGAGTTTCATCTGTTTAACGACTCCCGAAGGGATTTTGTACACGATAGAGATGACAGGTAGCGCGAATGGCAAGCGGTGTCGGATTTTAATTCGTCGCTTGCCATTCACCGAAGGTTCAAACTTTACTGCGCCAGATCGTCGATCTGCAACCCGATGGGGTTGCCGCCCGCCCCCTTGATGGCGTCAATGACCTTCACGACCTCGACATACTTCAACGAGCGCGGGGCTTTGACGAAGACGGCCTTGGCGATGCGCTCCTCTTCGGGCAAGTCCATACGGTTCTCTTTGCCCGGTTCGTAGGCGCGATTGTCGCGACGCTCTTTGAAGATTTGCGTCAATTTGGTGCTGAGCGGCGCGGTGTCGTTGGCGGAACCCGCGCCGTCCAGGTTCAATTTAAGCGAGAGGTCGCTCTCGATTGAGACGACGAGCGTCAGCGGGTTCGGTTTGATCGGCTCGGTCGAGGGGGGCGGTTCGCTCGGCACGAGCGCCTTGAAGCGCGTCGGCTTGAGCGGCGTGATGACCATGAAGATGATGATCAGCACCAGCAAAACGTCAATCAAGGGAGTCACGTTGACATGAGGGACGGCGGTTGGGCCAGTCTTTGTTCCTGCACTCATTCCCATAATCTTAAAATCCTCCGGCTATGCTTAGACGCCACCATCTCGCCGCGTTCGCGGCAGCTTCAATTCACTCGTAAACCGCGCTCGTCTCTAGGGCGCGGCGGCCGGAGCGGCCGCAGGAGCGGCCGCGTCGCCGCCGCCCTTCTTCTTGTCGGCGACCAAGCCAATCTGATCCACGCCCGCCTGCCGCACGGTGTTAATCACTTCGACGACGCTGCCGTAGTTGGCATTCACGTCGCTCTTGACATACACGATGCGCTCTTCGGGCTTCTTGCTTTCCATGGACTTCTGGATTTTATCCGTCAGGTCAATGGTCTCAACTTTATCTTTTCCGATGTAATACTCGTTTTCCGCCGTGATGGCGATGACCACCGAGGACTCTTTGATGATGGCGGGGTCGATTTCCGGGTTGTTCATCTCCTTCGGCAACGCGACCGAGACGCCCGACTGCAAGAGCGGCGTGATCACCATGAAGATGATCAGCAGCACCAGCATGATGTCCACCATCGGCGTGACATTGATTTCAGAGTTGTACTTATTATTGCCGCCTACGGACATTCCCATAAATCACTCTCCATTCAACGCGTGACGGTAATGAGGCTGTCTATGCGTGCTCCCCCGTCACCAAGGAGAGCACGCATGTTCAGTGATTTTTTCAGGAACCGGCAGACGCACGCCCCGCGCCAACTACGGATTCAGGCGCTGCGTGCGGTTCTTCAAGAAATAGTCGAGCAGTTCCGAAGCCGAGTTGTCCATCTCGATGACGAAGCCGTCAACCTTGCCCGTGAAGTAGTTGAACATCCACACGGCGGGAACGGCCACGGCCAGCGAAAGAGCCGTCGTCAGCAACGCTTCGGCGATACCGCCCGCCACCGCGCCGATACCGGCGCTCTCCGCACTCTTCATGCCCGTGAACGCCGAGATGATGCCGAACACCGTGCCGAACAATCCGACGAACGGAGCGGTCGAACCGATGGTCGCCAGCCCGGACAGGCCGCGCCGAAACTCGGCGCTCTTGATGGCAATCGCACGTTGCAGGGCGCGCTTCGAGGCTTCGATCTCATCGCCCGAAATTTCGGTCGACTGTTCGTGCGCGCGAAACTCTTGCAGCCCGGCGTTGACCACCATCGCCAGATGCGACTTCTTGTGCTTATCGCTGATGTTGATCGCCTCTTCGATGCGGTTGTTCTTGAGCGCCTGCGCGACGCGCGGCGCGAATTCGCGCGATTGCGATTTGGCGGCGCGGTAGGTTAGGAAGCGTTCGACCATCACGGCGATGGAGTACATGGACATGACGAGCAGAATGACGAGCACGCCAATGGCGATGGGGCCGAGATTTTTGAGCATCTCGCTCATCGTAAACGCGCTGGCCGTCTCATTGGCGGCATGCCCGCCCTCCTGAAACAAGAAGAGGAAAAAGCCAAGAAACTTGGTGGCTAGCAAACTCATTGAAATTGTCACGGTAGAACCCTCCACAAATTTTCGGATGCACTATAGCGAGAGCGCGAACGTGCCGGCGCCGGATAAGGGGAAAGCAGCGTTTAAAGTTAAACCCGCAACGCGCCCGAAATCCCGACCACGGATCGCACCCAATTTAGTTCAACACAAAGTTGTAAGTAATGACGCCGTTCACCTTCACCGGCTGCCCCGACAGGAGCGTCGGCGAGAAGCGCGCCTGCCGCGCCGCCGCGACCGCCGCCTGTTGCAGCAACGGATGGCCGCCCGCCGCACGGGCAGAGATGACATTGCCCTGCTCGTCCACGGTGACTTGCACCGTGACCGTGCCCGACGCGCGTGCGGCTTTGGCAATCGCCGGGTAAGCGGGTTGCGGCTTGCTGATCGCTTTGCCGTTCAAGACGCCGCCGGAGATGGGCGCGCGCGGTTTCGGCACAGGCGTCGGCGTCGGCTTCGGCGGCGGCGGCGGTTCATCGTCGTTGCTCACGACGACGGGCGGCGCTCCGCCTCCTCCGCCACCCACACCGCCCGCTCCGGGGCCGACCGGGCCGATGGGGCCGGTATTGCCACCCACGGGATCGGTGTTCGACGTGCCTCGCACCGCGCCGCCCGGCGGAACCGGCGGAACTTTACTCGCCACGGCGGAAGTTTTCTCCGGGACTCTGGTCGGGTCGAGCGCGCTCGCGACGAATTCCGTGCGGGTCGCGACCTGACGGTCGGGCGTGGCTTCGGCGGGCTTGGCCTCGGCGGGTTTATCCGGCTGCTGCTCAGGTTGATTCTGGACGGGGACAGGCGCCACCATCGTCATCAACTCCAGATTGTCGCTCGGCAAACTCTCGTTATAGAGATAGATGCTGAGCACGGCGAGAACCACCAAGATTACCGTGTAGATGGCAAACGTCCCAAGAAAAAAGGAGCCTTTCCGCGCAAGATCGTCCTTGTGCGAACCAGACTCTACAAGACTATCGAACATCTTTTTCTCCTCCCACTTCCGGTGCCAATGGATCAGGGGCGCAAAATATCAATTCATTAGATGCCTTTGAGAGCATTATGTTCCCAAACGTCACTCGCGTTACGTGAAACGCACCCGTAGATTAAATTGAAACTTAAAATTATAGCGGGGGTAGCAGCGGCGGGCGGGCGCGTTCCGGAGCGCGCACCGTTTACTTTCACACACGCCGCGCGGGGAAACAGATCGGCCTACCGACCACTTTCGGCAAATATCTACAATCACGCATCACCGTCAACGACACGAAGGCGAGAAGACGGGAGCGTTCTTGTGTAAGCTATTAAATTGGGCCAGCAACGCGCTCAGTCTATGTCGCGACGCCCGCTCAAGTCAAGCGCAAAATCTTTAAGCTAAAGCGCTCCCGGCCGCCTCGCGCGCCGCCGCTCAACCTTACGAGCGCGCCGTGCGCTGCGACCCACGCGCGGCCGACTTGCGCACCGCGCCGCGCCCGCCCGCGACCGCGCCGCCGGTAGCGACCGCCGCGCCGCCGGCCGCGGCCACGGTCGCGCGCTTGACGGGTTCGAGACGCTGCTGGAACCAGACCATGAGCGGCGTCGCGATGGCGATGGTCGAATAAGTGCCGACGATGATGCCGATAAAGAGCGCGAGCGAGAAGCCGCGCAACACGTCGCCGCCGAAGACGACCATGGCGAGCACGGAGAAGAAGACGAGACCGGCCGTGATCACTGTGCGCGAGAGCGTCTGGTTGATGGCCTCGTTCGTCAGGTCGTAGAGGGAGGTGCGGCGGTGCAGGCGCAAGTTTTCGCGGATGCGGTCGAAGGTGACGATTGTGTCGTTGACCGAGAAGCCGACGAGCGTCAACAGCGCGGCGATCACGGTCAGGTCGATTTCCCACTGCATGATGGAGAAGATGCCGAGCGTGACGAGCACGTCGTGGAAGACCGTGATGACGGCCGCCGCGCCGTAAGTCCACTCGAAGCGCGAGCCGATGTAGACCAAGACGCCGACGAGCGCGAGCAGCGTGACGGCGATGGCCTGATTGCGCAGCGCGCGCCCGGCCGCCGGGCTAACCGCGTCCGTCTTGCTGGGCTTCGTTCCGAACGCGGCCAACGCCTCATTCGTCTTCGCCTGCCCGGCGTCCACCTGTGCCTGCTCCTGCGCCTGCTCGCCGCTGCCTTGCTGCGGAACTTTAATCAACACTTCGTTCGGCTTATCGGTTGACTGCACGAGCGCGCCCTGCACGCCCTTCTGCGTCAGCGCGTCACGAATGGCATCGTCCGACGGCCGCTGGTCGAAGCTCACCGTCATCACCGTCCCGGCCTTGAAGTCCACGCCGAGGTTGAAGGCGTCCGTCCCGCCCGGCGACAGTTGACGCGTGACGGCCGAACCCAGACCCGCCAGCATCAGGAGCGATGAGAAAACGAGCCAGTAGCGTCGCTGCGCGAGCCAATCGATTTTTACGTTATGAAGAAGTCGAATCATGATCTTTTAAAAGTGACGGGTGACGGGTGACGGGTGACGGGAAAGAACAAGTTTTAACTCGTCACCCGTCACCCGCTCACCCGTCACGGTTTTAGATACTGAGCGTGGCGGCGCGTCTCCCCTTGCGGTTCAAGACCCAGATGAAGATCGTGCGCGAGACGTAAACCGCCGAGAACAGGTTTGCGAGCAAACCGAGAATAAGTGTAATGGCGAAGCCGCGAATCGGGCCGGTGCCGAAGATGAAGAGGAACAGCGACGAGACGATGGTGGTCGCGTGCGTGTCAATGATCGTCACGAAGGCGCGCGAGAACCCCGCCTCGACCGCCGAGGCGACCGTTTTGCCCGTCTCCAATTCCTCACGGATGCGCTCGAAGATGAGCACGTTCGTATCCACGGCCATGCCGATGGTCAGGATCAGCCCGGCGATACCGGGCAACGTGAGCGTCGCATCGAAGACGACGAGCGCGGCCACCGTGATGATTAAGTTCAAGAGCAGCGCGACGACCGCGTTGACGCCTGAGCCGCGATAGTAAAAGACCATGAAGAGCACGACGAGCAGCAGCCCGCCGACCGCGGAGGTGACGCCCGCGCGGATGGAGTCCGCGCCGAGGCTGGGGCCGACCGTGCGCTCCTCCAAATAGACGAGCGGGGCGGGCAGCGCGCCCGAGCGCAGCGTCAAGGCTAAATCTTTCGACGACTGCTCGGTGAAATTGCCCGTGATCTGTCCCCTGTCGGTGATCTGCGATTTGATGAAGGGGGCGGACTCGACCCGGTCGTTCAGGACGACGGCCATGTAAGCCCCGACGTTTGCGCCCGTCCACGCGCCGAACTTCTCCGCGCCCGTCGGCTTGAGCGTGAAGTCGATTTCGTAATTCGAGTCGCCGCCGCCGCTGCCCTGCGCGGCGTCCGCGCTGCGCAACTCGCTGCCGTCCACCACGGCGGGCGATTCGACCACGACCCACGCCGTCGGCTTATTCGCATCCGGCGTCGCCGTCTCGCCGGCGGCCGTCGGCTCGTCGCGGTCGTTGTAGGGCAGCACGCGCCGGTTCGGCGGAACCTGACCGCCGAGCGAAGCCTTCGCGGCCTCCTCGGTGGGGTAGGTCTGTATCGGCGACGGGTTCGGCGGGCTGACGACTTTCATCAGTTCCAGACGCGACTCGCCCGCGATCAACTTCTTGATGCGCTCCGGGTCTTGAATGCCGGGCATCTGCAAGAGAATCTGGTTCGAGCCTTGCCCGCCGTGCCGCTGGAGGGTCGGCTCGGCGACGCCGACGGCGTTGATGCGGCTCTCCACGATGCGATATGCCTGATCCACGGCCTGATCGCTCAGGGTGCGCTGCGCGCTCTGCGGCAGCGTCCACGTCACGGTGTTGCCGGAGACGGTAGGCGTCCAGAAGGACAAGTCGACCTTTTTCGCCAGTTCGTCGCGCACCTCGTTGACCTTCGCGGCGTCGGCCGCCGTCAGCACCACCTGATAGGTGTTGCCGGAGATGTTGGGAGCGACGCTCTGAACGTTATAACCGGCGGCTTTCGCCTTGTTCTCCAGTTCGGGCGCAAGGTCTCTGGTCAACTTCTCAAGATACTTGTTGCTTTGCACCTGCATGACGAGGTGCGAGCCGCCCTTGAGATCGAGGCCGAGCCGGATGTTCTCCGAGAGCGTGCGCTTGATGCCTGTATAGGTGAAATCGCTTCCCTTCGGCCATTGCAGGTTGCCCGTCTCGTCGCGGCGGCGCGGGCCGAGCACGATGTAGAGACAGGCGATGGTGACGATGGCGATGATAATGACGCGTCGTAAAATATTCTTCTTCATAACAAAATAGCGGGCGCGCGCTTCAGACGGCACGGGCGCGCCGGGTCAAACTTCAAGCCTTCTTCTCTTCTTCGCCGTGCATCCCGGCGACGGCCGCGCGCGAAATTTCCAGAATGGACTTATCCGCCGTGCGAATGAGCAGGGAGGTCTCGCGCACCTCGGCGATTTTGGCGATGATGCCGCCCGTCGTGATGATCTTGTCGCCGGCCTTGAGGGCGGCGATGGTGGCCTGTAGTTGCTGCTGCCGCTTGCGTTGCGGCAGGATGATCAGGAAGTAGAAGACCGCGAAGATCAGTAGGAACGGGAGAATCTGGATAACCGGCCCTAACGCCGATTGCAGGATAAGGACGAGTGTCATGGTTTAAGTTTCAGTTTGAGCAGTTGTAAATTCGTGCAAGGCGAAAGTGCGCCGCGCCGGACGAGATTTGATGCGAGCGCGGTGCGGCTCACGATGTCGTCGTGGTTATCCGACTTCCATGGATTCCAAGGATTCCATAGAATTTCGGGTGCGAAAACTCACTCGACACCGGAGCTATAACGCTCTAAAAACTCCCGCCGAAATCGCTTGAAATCACCAGACCGGATAGCTTGCCTGACGCGCCGCATCGTGTCAAGGAAGAACGCGAGGTTGTGGTGCGTCAGCAACATGCCGGCGAGCATCTCGCCCGTCGCATAGAGATGGCGCAGGTAAGCGCGCGAATGGCGGCGGCAGACGGAGCAGGCGCACAGTTCGTCGAGCGGGCGGGTGTCGGTCGCCCAGCGGGCGTTCTTGATGTTGAGTTTGCCGCGCGCGGTGAAGGCCTGTCCCGTCCGTGCGTTGCGCGTCGGCAGCACGCAGTCGAACATGTCCACGCCGCGCGCCACGGCTTCGAGCAAATCCTCCGGCGTGCCGACGCCCATCAGGTAACGCGGGCGGTCGGCGGGCATCAGCGGCGCGAGCATCTCGATGGTGTCGTACATGACGGGCTTCGCTTCGCCGACGCTCAAGCCGCCGATGGCGTAGCCGTCGAACCCGACCTCGATTGTCCGCGCGAGGCTCTCGCGCCTGAGGTCTGCGTGCGACGCGCCCTGCACGATGCCGAACAAAGCCTGCTCGCCATTGACCGACGGGTGATGTTCCGGCGTGCGTCCCGCATCGCCCTGCTCCTTCGCCTCGCGCTGCAACTCGTCGAAGCGTCGGCGCGAACGCTCCGCCCAGCGCGCCGTCAGTTCCAGAGAGACGCGCGCCTCCTCGTGCGTCGCCTCGCCCGGCGCGCACTCGTCGAAGACCATCACGATCTCCGAGCCGAGCGCAGCCTGCACCTCCATCGAAACTTCCGGCGACAAAAAACGCGCGCTCCCGTCAACATGCGAGCGAAACTCCACGCCCTCCTCTTTCAACTTCCTGAGCGCGCCTAGACTCCACACCTGAAAGCCGCCCGAATCCGTCAGCAGAGCGCGCTCCCAACTCGTGAAGCGGTGCAAACCGCCGCACGCGCGGATCACTTCCGCGCCGGGGCGCAGCCACAGGTGATAGGTGTTGCCGAGAATGATGCGCGCGTCGAGTTCGGGGGATTCGAGCGACTCGAAGCGCATCCCCTTCACTGTCCCCGCCGTCCCGACCGGCATGAACACGGGCGTCTCGACGAGCGCGCGCCGCGTCTGCAACACGCCGGCGCGCGCCTCGCCCTCCCGCGCGACCACCTGCCAGTCAAGCGCGCTTTTACTCATAGCGGATCCGCTTGCACTCATCGCGCAGGCACAAAACCGAGGTTACTGTTTCGAATTGGAGCCGCCGGGCTGCTGACTGCCCATCCCCGCTTCATCGCTCGGCTTCTCGCTGCCCATGCCTTCCTTGCCGGACTTCCCTGCGCCCGCGTTGCCGCCGCTCTCACCGTGGCCGCTCCCTTGTTCGTTGCCCTGACCGCTTCCAACGGCCTCTTCCCGCCTCTTTTTTTCCTGCGCCTTATCTTTTTGATCCGCCATGTCGCTAGTCTCCTTTAGATAACTTCAACCGTCCCCACGGCCGCGCAACAAATTACACGAGGTGCGAACGCCATGAACGGCTGTCGTAATCCGTCTGGGCGATCCGCAAATCTTCATCGGTTTCAAAGAAATCAACCGCGCCGCTCGTGATTTCGTAAAACGCACCAACGACGGAAATTTTATTGCTCGCGATGGCCGCTTGAATGGCGGGCTGCTTCTTGATGTTGAAAACCTGCTGGCGCACGTTGGCGACGACCGCTTCGCGCAGTTTGGCTTTCTCGTCGCGGATTTTCGGAATCCTCGACAGCGAGGGCGTGATTTCGTTGAGCAACGCCTGAATGCTCGGAGTTTCCCGCGCGCGCTCTGCGGCGGGCAGCAAAGCTGCTTTGACCGCGCCGCAGCCTTCGTGTCCGAGCACGACGACGATGTGTGTTTTCAGATGGTTGACCGCATATTCGATGCTGCCGACTGTTCCGGTCTCGACCACGTTTCCGGCGACGCGGGTAATAAACAAGGTTCCCAGTCCCTGATCGAAAACGATTTCCGTCGGCACGCGGCTGTCGGAACAAGACAGTATGACGGCGAACGGCGTCTGCCCCAAAATCTGCGCGCGACGTTCGGCGGCGGAAGTTTCAGGACGCCGCGCCTGACCGCCGAAGAAGCGGGCATTTCCCGTTTTCAACGCGCGCAATGCTTCCTGCGGCGTGCGTGCGATGGGGTCGCGCAGTCGCGCGATTTCTTCCATCGTCGCGCCGCGTTTGACGGCGTCGGCAATTCTCTGGTCTTCCAAAACATTGTCCACCACAGGTTGCGTCGCAGTGGTTGGCGGCGTTTGCCCCGTCACAGCCCTGCCGCCGAGCAGCAAGCCGCCCACGGCCAGTAAAGTTTTACACACGCCTCTTCGAGTAATTTTGTTTTCGCTCACTTTATCTTCCTCCCTTTTTAATCATGCCGCATCCGGCACATGCTCGTAATCTTTGCTTTCACGGAAGCCGCTATCATTCTACTTCGACCGCCCGCCTTTCCGGCCGCCGCCCTTCTCGCGCTTGTGGCGTTCGACGATGCGCAGGGCATGAATATCAAATCCGCCGCAGGAAATCTTCTATCTCAATGCCCGCATCGCGGAGCGCGCCTTTGAGTGTGTAGCGGTCAACTTCGTCGTGATAGGGAAAAACGATGGTTCTGCCGTCGGCGTGCTTCATTTTGACATGACTGCCCTTGCGATGAACTTCAGTGAAGCCCAGCCCCTCCAATGCCTTTAACACTTCTCGCCCTGGCAGCAACGGTAGCTTCACACCGTCAACTCGACGACTTCCCGGTTCTCAATCTCTTCCGGCTCAGGTTCGAGATACAGGTCAATCGCCTCTCTGATGTTCACCAGAGCTTCTTCCCTCGTCTTGCCTTGCGACCAACAGCTTTTCAGAGCCGGCACATGCGCGACGAAGTAACCGTCTTCGCCCTGTTCGACAACGACTTTTATATTCATATCACCTCACGCCGCCCGGAAATGTTGCATGCAGAGATTAGTGGGCTTGTCATCCAACGGTCAATCAGCGGCATAAGGTTATTTCGACCGCCCGCCTTTGCGACCGCCGCCTTTCTCGCGCTTGTGGCGTTCGACGATGCGCAGGGGCGTGGCGAAGAAGTCGAACTCTTCGCGCAGGCGGTTGTGGAGGTAGCGTTCGTAGGAGAAGTGGAGTCCGTGCTTGCCGCCCGCGCCGCCCGCCGTGAAGACGATGAAGGTGGGCGGGCGCACGCCCACTTGCGTCACGTACTGCACGCGCAGGCGGGAGCGGCCGCCCTTGACGGGGGCGACGGCCGAAGGCGCGCGCGGCGCGTCGATGGCGCGCTCGAAGAAGTCGTTGAGTTGCGAGGTGGAGATACGGTTGTTGCGTGCGCGGTTGGCGCGGATGGCGAGCGGCAGGAGGCGTTCGACGCGCTGCCCGGTTAGGGCTGAGATCGTGACGACCGGCGCCCATTCCAAAAATTTCATCTTGTCGCGCAGGTTGCGCTCAAACTCGAAGGGCGTGCCCGTCTCTTTATTAAGGAGCGCGTCCCACTTGTTCACGGCGATGATGATGGAGCATCCGGCTTCGAGCGCGTAGCCCGCGATATGCGCGTCGAGCGCGGTCACGCCCTCGACGGCGTCAACCACCACCACCGCCACGTCCGCGCGTTCCAAGCTGCGCCGCGCCATCACGACCGACAACTTCTCGGCCATCTCGCCCGTCTTGCCCTCGCGCCTGATGCCTGCCGTGTCGATCAGACGAAAAAACTGTACGCGCTTCGACCCCGACTCTGCCTCCGACGCGGACTCCGCTTCCGACGCGGAGTCCGCCGATTTCAAATTTGAAATTTC